>DATEMG010000332.1:0-4947 GCA_035275805.1 Blastocatellia bacterium | reverse complement strand
GGTGTCTTTAATACAACCCGAAAGAAGGGCCGAAAGGAAACTTTATGAACGAAAAATCCCACTCTCCCGCGAAGAGGGCGCGCGTCGCGCTGCCGCTGTTGATTACCTTAGTCTGCGCTTCGATCTCGACGTCCCAATCGCCCGCCCCCGCCGAAGCTTATCAGGTGACGGTTCAGACTGGCGTGCGAGTGAAGATGCGCGACGGCGCGCAGCTCGTCGCCGACGTCTATCGGCCCAAGGCCGCCGGCAAATTTCCTGTGATGCTGACGCGCACGCCGTACAACCGCCGCGATTTCAATACCGGGACGTACCTTGCCTCGCGCGGCTACGTGGCCATTCTGCAGGACACTCGCGGGCGGTTCGATTCCGAAGGCGAATTCTATCCGTTCAAACACGAGATCGAGGACGGTTACGACACCGTCGAATGGGCCGCCGCGCTGGAATACTCGAACGGAGACGTCGGGATGTTCGGCGGATCATACGTCGGAGCGACGCAGATGCTCGCCGGCGTTTCAAAACCTCCGCATCTGAAAGCGATCTTTCCTTACATCACGGCGTCGGAGTATTACGACGGCTGGACATATCAGAACGGCGCGTTGATGCAGTGGTTCGCCAGCTCGTGGTCTTCCGGGTTGGCCGAAGACACGCTGCGCAAGATGGTCAATTTCAGACAACGCCCGAAAGATTGGGTTCAGCAATTCCCAGTCGAAGATTACCGTTTGATCAATATCCCGGCGGCCCGGGAAGTCGCGCCCTATTTCCGCGACTGGGTCGAGCACGAGCGCGACGACGAATACTGGCGCAGGTGGAAGGTCTCGAATCATTACGGCCAGATGAACGTCAAGGCGCTGCACGCCGGCGGGTGGCACGACATCTTCCTGAAAGGCTCCATCAAGAATTTCGTCGAAATGCGGAAGGGCGCGGCCACCCCGGAGGCGCGCGACGGTCAGCGGCTGCTCGTCGGCCCCTGGGCGCACGCGGGGACCTCACCCGAAGGAAAAATCGGAGACGTGGTCTTCGGCAAACAGGCCGTGTTGGACATGAACGCCACGATAGTCAGATGGGCCGATTTCGCGCTGAAGGGAGTCAAGAACGAATTCGCAGGCGATTCGCCCGTCCGCATCTTCGTGATGGGCGACAACGTCTGGCGCGATGAAAAGGAGTTCCCCCTGGCTCGCACGCAGTACACGAAGTATTACTTCCACTCGAACAAGGGCGCGAATTCGGCGGCCGGCGACGGCGAGCTTTCGATAAATCCTCCTGTCAAAGAGGCTGTCAAAGAGAAGGCCGACACTTATGAGTATGATCCGCAGAACCCGACGCCGACCATCGGCGGGCGCTTGTGCTGCGGCGCGGCCATTCAGCCAGGCCCTTTCGATCAACGCCCTAACGAATCGCGACAGGACGTGCTGGTATTTTCCACACCGCCGCTCGAACGCGACACCGAGGTCACCGGTTACATCACCGTCGAGCTTTACGCCTCGTCCTCCGCGCTTGACACCGATTTCACCGCGATGATCGTGGACGTCGATTCACACGAAGGTAGGGCGGGTTATGCGCGTTTTCTGACCGACGGCGTCGTTCGCGCGCGCTACCGTAATTCGACCGAACGCGCGGAGCCGATTGAACCGGGCAAGGTCTACAAATACACGATTGATCTGTGGGCTACGAGCAACGTCTTCAAGGCCGGACACCGAATTCGCGTCTACATATCCAGCAGCAACTTCCCGCGCTTCAATCGCAACCTCAACACGGGCGAGCCAACGCTCGGAGCAACCAAGATGATCAAGGCGAATCAGACGATCTATCACGACGCCGAGCGCCCATCGGCGATCGTGTTGCCGATCATTCCAAGATAGCGACAAGGCGACAGGGCGACGGGGCGAAAGAGAGAAGACATTGTTTCTCTGGCGCCCTGTCTCTCCCCCCGTCGCCCCGTCGCCCCGTCCCTCTGTCCCTCCGTCTTTTCCTTTAATCAGGCTCTGTCCGATTGAGGACGGACTGAAGGCGCCTGCCGAAATAAGCTCTAGCTCTCCCATTTTCCCGCGTTTTTAATTCGATGAACGAGGCAAGTCTGGATAGGCGCGCCCGTTCATAATCAGGATTGACTTCGATTCAATGTGTAGAAGGAGGAAATTCCATGGCGAACAGCAGAGGTATAACCACGTTCATTTTAACACTGGGTTTTACAGCTTTTATCTTTACGGCTTGTGAGCCTCGACCAGAGCGCGAGCGCGTCGGCGAGGCCACCCCCAGTCCGACCGTGGGAGTGACCCCGTCGCCGACCGCAAGCCCGACCGGAAGCCCTGTGGCGCTCACTGCTCCCGAAAAGGAGTTTATGACGAATGCGGCGCGCGGAGGCATGCTGGAAGTTCAACTGGGCAATATGGCCGCGCAGAAGGCGTCGAGCAATGACGTCAAGCAGTTCGGAGAGCGCATGGCCACGGACCATAGCCAACTGGGCCAGAAGTTGCAGCAACTGGCGTCGAACCTGGGTTTCTCGCTGCCGCCGGATTTGAAGCCAGAACAGCAGGCCCTTATCAGCCGGTTGGAGAAACTCACCGGAAAGGCGTTCGACAGCGCATATATAAAAGAGATGGTCAACGATCACGCAAAAGACATATCGGAATTTGAGCGCGCGCTCAGTCAAGTGAGCAACACGGACATCAAACAGTTCGTGAACGAGGCGCTGCCGACACTGCGCGATCACTTGAAGACGGCGCGCGAGATAGCCGGCAAGCTGGGCGTCAAGACTCAATGACCTCGCCGCGCGCCGGTTATCACTAAATCAGAACACCTGAGGCCGGCAGAGTACCGCGCGGCGCTTTGCCGGCGACTCAATGTCGCGTGTTTCGATTTAGCGTGGAGGTTTTCGATGAAAGCGATTCTGCTCGCCGCAACAATATTACTATCTCTTGCCGGGCAGAATCCCTCTCAAGATAAACAGGCCGCCACGAACGACCAGGGCGTCCAGAGCCTGCAATCCGCTCCCCCGGCCCAACAACCCACTCCCATAACTCAAGGCCAACAGCCTCCTGTTCCGGCGCAGGACAGCGAGGGGCCTAACCTGGTTATTGAAGAAGTCATCTTTGAAGGTAACAACGTCTTTTCAAGCGCGGAGTTGAGCCGTCAATTGCGACGCGTTAGCGCGGACGTGTTCTTGCGGGCGTTCGGGCGACGCAATGTTTTCACGCGCGAGCGCTTTCAGGAAGACGCCGCGCGTTTGATGAGGTACATGACCGATCGTGGTTACCTGAACGCCTCGGTCGGAGAGCCGAAGATACGGTTCATCAATATCGCCGACGCCGCGCGTACTACGGGCGACGTTCCCGTCCGGCTGATCATTCCCATCACCGAAGGCCCTCTGCACAGGCTCGGCAAATTGACCGTCTGCGACGGCTCCGTGCTCACGCCCGAGCAGGCGCGCTCGCAGTTCCCCATAAAAGAGGGCGAAGTGATCAACTCAAGTCTGATGGAAGCCGCGCTCGTTCGGCTGCGCGATCTTTATGGCCGGCTGGGCTACCTGCAGTTCGCCCCGGAGATCGAGTTCAAACCCACGCAGCCCGTCAATAATGAAGTGGTGACCGACATCACCATCACGCTCAACGAGGGGAGGCGCTTCACGCTCGGGCGGCTGGAATTCGTCGGCAATTACCGGACGGTGGACTTGTACCTGCGGCGAATGATCCCTCTAGACGAGGGCGAGTATTTCGATTACGGGAGATTGCAGGAGGCGATTGAGAGGTTCAACCGCACGGGACTCTTCGACCCCATCAAGCCCGGCGACATAATCATCAATTACGACATGGCGCAGGGAACCGCGAACGTCGAACTGCATCTGACCGAGCGCGACGTCCAGCGGATCGATTTCAGCGGCGGTGGGGGCAGCATCGGCGGAGTCAATGCCGGAGTGGATTATTCGAACATCAGCCTGACCGGGCGGCTCGACAGCTTCGCCGCTCAGATGCGCTTTGGCAACCTGGAGCAATTGGCTTCGGCGCAATACACCAACACGCTGCTGACGGCGAGGCCGGTCACTATAAGTCTGTCAGGCTTCTACCAGCGATTCAAATTCGTCGAAGCGGGGCCTGACCGTCGTCCGCTCTACATTCAAACATCGGCCGGGATGAACATTGGCGCGACGATCCCGCTGGCCAGAGGGCGCAACAGCCTGGCCGCCGCGACGCGCGGGAGCCTATTCTACGCGCTGAACTTCACCAGGCTGAGAGACCTCACGATCGGGCAGTCGCCGGGAGTGAGCAGCGTCGAACGGGACAACATCCGGCTGGCCGGCCTGACGCCGGCTCTGACGCACGACAAGCTGGATCGCAGTTTTGACCCGATGAGCGGAGTGCGGCTGACCTCCGGCGTAGAGACGAACGGGCGGGCGCTCGGAGGCAACATCAATACGGTAAGGCCCTGGATAGATTTCCGGCAGTTCATTCCTCTCAATGAGGGGCTGCGGCGTGGCGAGCGGAATACCTTCGGCTATCGCCTGCGCGCCGGGCACATCTCCTCATACGGCAGGCCCTTCGACGCCCGCACGCTTTCGGTGATCGATGGCGTGCCGATCTCCACCCGCTACTTCCTTGGCGGGGACATGGAGGTCCGCGGATTCCCCATCAATTCTATCGCGCCGCTGGCCCGTGTAGATCGCCTCCTGGCCATCGGAGGCAATCCGCCGTTCCTCGTCTCCAGCAGCGTGCAGCCCATCGGCGGCGACACCGAGCTGATCGCCAACGCCGAATACCGCGCGCCGCTGACTCGCAGGCTGTCCGGCGCGGCATTCTTCGACATCGGCTCGGTGTTCAACACAGGCGGGCTGAAGGAGCAGCAATTCATCAGCTCCGCCCAAACCAACCCGCCGCTCCCGAACACTTTCCTGATAACTCGGGTGCGGCCCCTTGGAGACATCGACCGTCAGCTTCCGAAATATCGCATATCGCT
>DATEMG010000331.1:0-5116 GCA_035275805.1 Blastocatellia bacterium | reverse complement strand
TACAGCATTGATTCGAATCTCAATGCGCTCGTTACCCAAGGGTCGGTCGGCAGCGCTCCGATATCGCCGAACAGCGGGCAACTCTTCACTGTCGGCCCGCTCGGAGTCGACACGACCGATATGGTCGGATTCGACATCGCGCAGGGGACCAACGCCGCGTTCGCCTCGTTAACGCCGACGGGCTCAAGGACGTCGAATCTTTACTCGATCAACCTGACGACCGGCGCGGCCAGGATGATCGCACCCATCGGCGGAGGGCGGTTAATCCGCGATATCGCGTTCGCAGTTCGGGCCGAGTACGTCTACGCGCTTACTGCAAGCGGCAAGCTGATCAGCTTCAATGCCGGTACGCCGGGCGTCATCAGCGGTTCGCTCGGCATCTCGGGGTTGGGCTCTGGTGAAACTCTCGTCGGCATTGATTTCCGGCCCGCGACGGGACAACTCTTCGGACTCAGCAGCGCCAGCCGCGTTTACTCCATCAACCCAAGGACTGGAGCCGCTACTCCGGTCGGCGCGGCGCCGTCGGCTACGGCATTGGCCGGCCAGTCGTTCGGCTTCGATTTCAATCCCACGTCTGACCGGCTTCGCACGGTCGGCGACGGGGATCAGACCCTACGGCTGAATCCGAACAACGGCGCGCTCGCGGCCGTGGACGGGACTCTCGCTTTCGCGGCGGGCGACCCTAACGCCGGACAGGACCCGAACATCGTCGGAGCAGCTTACACCAACAACTTCATCAACTCGTCGGCGACGACGCTTTTCGTAATTGACTCCAATCTGAACGCGCTCGTCACTCAAGGGTCGGTCGGCAGCGCTCCGATATCGCCGAATAGCGGGCAACTCTTAACCGTCGGTTCACTGGGGCCCGGCGTCGATCCGAACGGCATCCTCGGCTTTGACATCTCGTCGGAGACCGGCGTAGCCCTGGCTTCGTTCAACACGGATGGCGGCTCGACCACGAATCTTTTCACAGTCAATTTGAGGAACGGCGCGACGACGCTCATCGGCCCCATTGGCGGCGGCGATATAATTGTTGACATCACCATCGAAGTCCGCTTGCCAGATATTATCGCCGTCACGCCGAGCAATGTATTGGTGACCTTCAACGCCGGGACTCCCGGAGTGATGAATAGCGGGCGCGCCATCAGGGGACTATCTCGAAATGAAAGGATTGTCGGCCTGGATTTCCGCCCGGCTACAGGGCAGCTTTATGCGCTCAGCTCATCCAATCGCATCTACATCATCGTGATAAATCAGAGTAGTGCGATTGCTGTTCGGGTGAATAGGGCTCCTGCCTTCACACTGAACGGCGCTAATATCGGCTTCGATTTCAACCCGGTACCCGACCTGATTCGTGTGACCAGCGATGCCGACCAGAACCTGCGGCTCAATCCTAACGACGGCTCGGTGACAGGGACTGACGGGAATCTCGCTTTCGCCGCCGGCGACGCGAACGCCGGGGGGAATCCGAGCGTGGTCGCCTCGGCCTACACCAACAGCCAACCCAGCGCGACAGCGACGACGCTTTACGGCATCGACTCCAACCTGAACGCGCTCGTCACACAGGGGACGGCCGCCGGAGTTACGCCTGCGGTCTCGCCGAACACCGGGCAACTCTTCACCGTCGGTTCGCTGGGGCCAGGCATTGTGGCCGGCGCCCCGGTGGGTTTCGACACCGTATTGCGTGGGGCCGACCCAGTGTTGTCGACGCCAAGCAACGGCAACGCGGCCTTCATGTCGCTGACACCGCAGGGTTCCAATCGCTCGATGTTTTACACCGTCAACCTGGCGACAGGAGCGGCGACGCTCGTCGGCCCCATCGGCGGCCTCAGTGAACCCGTTCAGGGCATCGCGATAGGCAGCTTCGCGCGCAATACCGGCTACGATATCTGCATTCAGGACGACCGTAACGGCAGCACTCTGCAATTCGACTCCTGCACGGGCGATTTCCAGGTCACCAGATGCGGCTCCAACGGCTTCATCTTTACAGGCAAGGGCGACACGAACCGCGTGGGCAACCTCGTGACGCTGCGCGCCGACAGGATATTCGCCCTGGTCAACGTCAGTCCGACTGCCCAGGCCAGATCGGGCCTCGCGGTGGTCAAACAGGGTCGCATTTTCACCATCAACGACAGGGACACGACTAACAACACGTGTAATTGCCGTTGAGAAGGCCGTAGAGACGGGGCGACGGGGCGATGGGGCGACGGGGCGAATGGTTAACCACCTTATCCCCGTCGCTCCGTCACCCCGTCGCCCCGTCGCCTTGTTCCCCCCTTCTTCCCTGGTCTTGCGCAGTCAGCAAAACTCGGCCACAATGCGCCTTTCGATTAATCGACTAACACCGCTCAAGAAAATCATTATAAAGATTAATTGGGCCTCGGGGCCTTTTTGCTGGGAACTTGCCTATGTCATTCAACCCGAAGCACCTGAGTCACGTCATCACGAATGGCCGGAATCGCGCTCCGGCGCGGTCGATGCTCAAAGCCATCGGCTTCACTGACGAAGACCTGGCCAAACCTATCGTCGGCGTCGCGCATATGTGGATTGAGACCATGCCGTGCAATTTCAACCACCGCGACCTGGCCGTGAAGGTCAAAGAAGGCGTCCGCGCGGCGGGCTGCACGCCGATGGAGTTCAACACCATCTCGATCAGCGACGCGGTTACGATGGGCACGGAAGGGATGAAGGCTTCGCTCGTCAGTCGAGATCTCATAGCCGATTCGATCGAACTGGTTGCGCGCGGATATATGTTCGACGCCTTGATCACCCTGGTCGGCTGCGACAAAACTATCCCGGGCGCGGCTATGGGGCTGATCCGATTGAACATTCCCGGAATGATTCTATATTGCGGCTCGATCGCGCCGGGCAATTTCCGTGGCCGTGAAGTGACAATCCAGGACGTTTTCGAGGCCGTCGGCGCGAACGCCGCCGGCAAGATGTCCGACGACGATCTGCGTGAGATCGAAAACGTAGCCTGTCCCGGCGCGGGCGCGTGTGGCGGGCAATACACCGCGAACACCATGGCGATGGTCATGGAATTCATCGGCCTGGCGGTAATGGGCACGGGCAGCGTTTCGGCCATCGACCCGCTGAAAGAGAAGACAGCCATCGAAGCAGGCAAATACGTGGTCGACCTGCTGCGCCGTGGTACGCTCCCGAAAGACATTCTGACGCGCAAATCCTTCGAGAACGCGATCGCCGGCGTGGCTGCGACCGGAGGCTCGACTAACGCTGTTCTACACTTGCTGGCGATGGCGCGCGAGGCCGGCGTCGATTTGGAGATCGAAGATTTCGACGAGATCAGCAAACGCACTCCGTTGATCGCCGACCTGAAGCCGGGCGGGAAATACACCGCGATCGATCTGGGGCGGGCGGGCGGAATCGGCCTAGTCGCGCGCCGGCTTGTCGAAAAGGGCTATATTGACGGGGGCCAGATGACCGTCAGCGGTTTGACCATCGGGCAGGAGGCGGAACTGGCCGGCGAGACACCGGGGCAGGACGTGATCTACACCGCCGACAATCCGATCAAAAAGAGCGGCGGGCTTGTGATCTTGAAAGGGAATCTCGCGCCCGAAGGTTCGGTCGTCAAGGTTGCGGGGCACGAGCGCCCTTACCATCGCGGACCCGCGCGAATCTTCGAACGCGAAGAAGACGCGATGAAAGCCGTCATTGAGAAACAGGTTAAAGACGGCGACGTCATAGTGATACGCTACGAAGGCCCGAAAGGCGGTCCCGGAATGCGTGAGATGTTGGGCGTGACGGCGGCCATCGTCGGCGAAGGCCTGGGCGAGAGCGTGGCGCTTATGACCGACGGGCGATTCAGCGGCGCCACGCGCGGGTTGATGATAGGCCACGTCGCGCCCGAGGCCGCCGCGGGCGGCCCCATCGCCGCGCTGCGCGAAGGGGACGTCGTCGTCATCGATATCGAAAAACGGCGGCTCGACGTCGAACTCTCCGATAAAGAAATCAGCGCCAGATTGGCCGAATGGAGACCGCCCTTGCCCCGGTACGCTTCCGGCGTCTTCCATAAATACGCCGCGCTGGTTTCATCCGCGTCGGAAGGGGCGATCACTAGAGCGGAGGTGAAATAGATGTTGAGCGAAGTGTCATCGCTTGAAGCGGTGCACCTGATCTGGTTGAGCGGAGGCGGGTGTAGTGGTTGCACGAAGGCGATGATGGGGTCGTCGGAGCCCGGCATCGAGGACCTGATTTTAGGCAATGTGCCCGACGCGCCGCGCGTCATATTGGTGCATCCCGACCTGGCCATGGAGAGCGGGGACGCTTTTCTAGCGAACCTGGAACAGGCCGCGAAAGGAAGGCTCTCTCCTTTTGTGCTCGTGCTCGAAGGCGCCATAGCCGACGAGTCGCTGGCCGGGGGCGGGAGTTTCTCGCGGTTGGGAACATCAGCCGACGGCCGGCCGGTGACAATCGCAAATTGGGTTGACAGGTTGGCCCCGAAGGCCGAAGCTGTAATAGCGATTGGAAGTTGCGCAAGCTGGGGAGGCGTTCCCGCGGCGAACGGAAATCCGATGGGTGCAAAGGGACTTGAGGATTATCTGGGCCGCGAATTCAGGAGCAGCGGCGGTTCTGACGGCTCCGTCGATTCCTTCGGTTTGCCGGTGATCAACGTGCCGGGATGCGCCCCCACCGGCGAAGGTTTTATTGAAACCCTCATCTACGTCTTCCTCCACCTGGCTCGACTCGTACCCCTTGATTTGGATGAGGAACGCCGTCCTCGCTGGCTCTACAATCACGACACGTATCCGTCGCCTCCACGTCTAGAATATCCGCCGGCAGTGGGATTCGACACCTTAAGTCGTCCGTCCGTGAAATGCCCTGTCCCCTTGACCGGATGGTCGAGAAGTTACGGCGGGTGCTCCAGCGTCGGCGGAGGCTGCATCGGTTGCACTGAACGCGGTTTCGCGGATAATCATCTAGCTCTGGCTCGTCCGGACCCGGCTATTTGACTCCATTGGCGGAGCCAGAAAAATTTTTGGGTAGTCGTTTCCATACCTGACTGCTCACATTTATTTTATATAAAGCTCCCACGGCTGTGATAGAAGTTTGACCGTCTACATGGGCTAACGCTCGCAAGCCACTTTCGCCATTAATG
>DATEMG010000330.1:0-19553 GCA_035275805.1 Blastocatellia bacterium | reverse complement strand
AGCGCCTTCGAATTCCTGCGCAACGACGCGCTCGACGCCAACAACTTTTTCAACAACAGGAATGGGCGCGCCAAACCGCCATACAGGCAGAACCAGTTCGGCGGCACATTCGGCGGGCGAATCCGCCGCGACAAGATGTTTTTCTTCGGCGATTACCAGGGCGGGCGAATTCGCGACAGCCAGACTTTTCTTTCGACCGTGCCGAGTTTGAAGATGCGCAACGGCGATTTCTCCGAGTTGAACCGCACGATTTACGATCCCCTGACGCGCCAGCCTTTCGCCGGCAATATGATTCCGAGTGGTCAATTCGACCCGGCGGCGAAAGCCATCATTGATCAACTCTATCCACTGCCGAACGTCGCCGGGACGAGGGCGGCGAACGGGCAGACCATTAACAACTTTCTCTTCAACCCCGTGCTGGCTCGCGAAGACGATCAGTTCGACGTGAAGATTGACAACTATTTTTCGCAGAACAATCACTTCTTCGGCCGGTACAGCTTCGAGCGCACCCATCGATTCCTACCCGCGACATTGCCGCACGGCGACGCCGGGGCGACATTCGGCGCGGGAAACGGTTTGATTCGCGGGCAGAGTTTGGCGCTCAACGACACTCACACCTTCAGCCCGCGCTGGCTGAATGAGGCCCGCGTCGGCTTCAGCCGCATCGCTTTCAAGGTGACTTCGATTGACGCAGGCACGAACCAGGCCCAGGCGGTCGGCATCCCCGGCATCAACATCACCGACACGGCGACGGCCATGTCGCAGATAACTTTCGGCCAGAATAATACGGGCAACATCCGCAACCTGGGCGCGAACTCGAACCAGCCGCTGCTGACATTCCTGGACACCTTCCAGTTCTTCGACAACGTGACGCACACGCGCGGGGCGCACACGCTGAAGATGGGGGCGAGCCTGACGCGGCGGCGGCGGAACGTTTTCAACGTTGACAACATCGTCGGCCAATTCAACTTTCAACCTGCCATCACTTCCGACTGCGGAGGAGCGACGGGGACCTGCAACCCAAGTCCGAACACCGGTTTTGATTTCGCGTCGTTTGTGCTTGGCTATCCGACCACGGTCACTCGCGGGTTGATGCAGGGCGTGGTCGGCGAGCGGCGGCCGGAATACGGCGCGTACATTCAAGACGACTGGCGCGTCAGCGGCAAGCTAACGCTCAACATCGGCTTGCGCTACGACCTCTTCGTGCCCTACGTCGAAGTCTATGACCGGCAGTCGAACTTCGATACCAGCACAGGCAGATTCGTAGTCGCTTCCGAAAACGCCGTGATCAACGGCATCGAAGTCGGGCGCGGGTTGCAGACCACGCCGACGAAAGATTTCGCGCCGCGCTTCGGTTTCGCGTACGACCTGTTCGGCAAAGGCCAGACGGTGCTGCGCGGCGGTTACGGCATCTTCTGGAATAACCCGCTGACCGGCACCTCATCGCAGAAACCGTCCAATCCGCCGTTCCTATTGTCGAACTCACTCTCGACCACGCTGCTGCCGACACTGCGGCTCAGCAACGGCATCCCGGCGCCGCCGCCTGTAGATCCCAATCGCGTCCCGTCCGGCACGACACGCTCGATCTTCGACCCTGAGTTCAAGGACGGCTACGCGCAGCAGTGGAATCTTAACGTCTCGCAGCAGTTCGGCAGGAATTACGCGCTCGAAGTTTCTTACGTCGGATCGAAAGGCACACACCTGGTCGTAAAACAGGACATCAACCAGGCCCCTCCTGTCGTCGGCGTTAACAACGCTGATATCAATCGCCCGTTCATCAAACTGGCCCCCGGCTTGCGCGCCCTCTCACAGGTGCAGAGTCGCGGCTATTCGAACCACCACGCGATGCTGGCGAAGTTCTCCAATCGTCTCTCGAACGGACTGCTCTTTGTCAACTCTTATACCTTCGGCAAGACGATTGACATCGTCTCCGACACCGAAGGCGCGGCGCAGAACGCCTACGACTTCAATCGCGACCGCGCGGTCTCCGATTTCGACGTCAAGCACCTGTTCACTTCAAGCTGGAGCTACGATCTGCCATTCGGCAGAGGCAAATTGATCGGCGGCGGAGCTGGCAATGTTGCGGACAAGTTCATCGGCGGATGGAAACTGAGCGGGATTCTGCTGCTGCGGTCGGGCCTGCCGTTCAGTGTTCTCCAATCGGTGAATCTGCTTTCGACCGGCACGGCCAACCGCCCGAACCGAATCGGTTCGGGTAAGCTCGACAATTCGACGATCGATCGCTGGTTCGATCTGAGCGCCTTCACCCCGACATCGGACAACACGGGAACCTATGGCAACTCCGGGCGCAATATCCTGCGAGCTCCGGGACAGGCCAACATAGACTTCTCGCTCGTCAAGGTGACGCGCTTCCGCGAGCGTTTCGAGCACCAGCTCAAATTCGAGTTCTTCAACGCTTTCAATCATGCCCAATTCGCCGCGCCTGGTAACACAATCGGCAATGCGAGCGCAGGCGTGATTTCGAGCCTGGTCTTTGGCGCGTCGGCGCGACAGATTCAGGTGGCGATGAAGCTCAGCTTCTAAATCGAACGGCGTAAGATTAGCGCGGCGCCGCGCGAGTAAGCAGGCGGCAGTCCCATGAGTCAGCCGCTTGCTCGTTCGCGCGGCGCCGCGCCCAAATAGAAGCAATGGCCGCGCGACAGATCGTTATTTTTGATATGTGGCCCCGATCGGGAACACGTCATTGATTATTATCAAAGGCGTCACAGTGGCGAGGCCAAAAGGCGCCTGTGAGACGAACATTCCCGGCGTCGTTTTGAATTGTCTCTTTAAAGTATTAACGACAGTGCGCGGTTTCAAGAATATTCATGCATTGATTTCCGTCACGGTTTTGATTACGATCTTGCTCCCTTCCCCCCAGGTCGGCCTAAACTGCTTGTCGCAAATAGTCTATCTGTAATTATCCGTTGCAACCCCTGCTGCAAAGGAGGAGGCGAATAAAATATGAAAGTTAATGAGATCATGAGACTACGACCACTTGCTCTGGTTTGCGGTCTGGCGCTGTTTTTTGCGACGACGCCGATGGTTTTTGCGCAACAGACGCCCGCCAAAAACACAATAAGACCAACTCTGAAAATACAATCAGTTCCGAACGGCGCGAAGGTCAAGTTCAGAGGCGTCGTCATGAGCCGCGACGCCGATACATTTACGATGCGCGACCGGAATCGTACGGATTATGAAGTCCTCTTGACGGGCGCTACGAGCGTCAAGAGTGAGGGGAGCTTACTTCGCCTCGGCATCGGCAAGAGATACGCCGTCGCCGACATCCTGCGGGGGCTGATCATCGAAGTGGAAGGACGCGGCAACTCGCAGGGGCAGCTCGTGGCCGACAAGGTCAGGTTCAGAGAATCGGACCTGCGGGCCGCGATTACGACCGACACGCGCGTCAATCCGGTCGAGGAAAATCAGGAGCGCCTGTCCGGGCAGATGGACGAGTTGACCGTCATCGCCAACGAGGCCAGAAACGAAGTGCGCCAGGCTAATGAGCGCATCTCGTCTCTGGACGATTACGACGTGCAGGAGTCCGCCACAGTGAATTTCGCTTTGAACAGCGCGGTTCTTTCGCCCGATGCCAAGCGACAACTTGATACCCTTGCGCAAAAAGCGCTCGGCGCCAAGAGTTATATAATCGAGGTCGCCGGACACGCCGACTCGACCGGCAGCGACGCCAAAAACTTCGTACTCAGCCAGCGGCGCGCAGATTCGGTGATTCAATACCTGGCTGTGACTCATAAAATTCCGGTCCGGCGCTTCGTCACCCCGATGGGGTACGGTAAGACGGAGGCGGTGGCCGATAACAAGACCGCGTCAGGGCGCGCCCAAAATCGGCGAGTGGAAGTCAAAGTGCTTCTCAATCGCGGCATGAGTCAGGGCGCGTCAGCGCCAGCCGCGGCCAAGCAGTGATCGAAATAAAGCGTCAAAGATAGAGGATGGAGGATAGGAGATGGAGGATAGAGGATCGAAGATAGAGGATCGAAGATAGAAGATCGAAGATAGAAGATCGAAGATGGCCGCACACCCGATGACGCGATCCTCCATCCTCCATCCTCCATCCTCCATCCTCCATCCTCCATCCTCCATCCTCTATCCTCTATCCTCTATCCTCCATCTCCAACCCCGGCGTTGATCAACATTTCGGCCGTTGGGCAGAAAAAACAGGGGGCGGAAAAAGATGATCTTTTTCCGCCCCCTGTTTTTTGTCGACGCCTTTTCTGCGACCGAGGCGACGATCTACGTTTCGGATCCTCGCCCCTCGGCGCGTGCGGCGGTTTATTTGAGCCTCACAGGAGCTTCCTGTTTAAGCTCGATGCTGTTGCTCGTAAGCGTTGTCGACATGACGCGTTGCAGATTGGCAATGGCTATGTTGTAGTCGGCCTTCGCCTGCAGTTCGCTGATCTGCGCCACCGAGAGCTGGTTCTGGCGCTCCAGGACGAAGTAGGCGGGCTGCAGACCGGCGGCGAATTTTTTCTCCTCGCCGTCGAGCTGTTGCCGGGCAAATTTAGTCGCAGCCTCCGCCGCGTCAATGCGCATCTTCGCTGTCTCGACCGCCTGGACGGCATTCCGGACTTCGACTTCGATTCTTTGCATCAACTGTCGAGTCTGCAGGTCTATCTGCCGATCCTGCTCGAGGAACCTACCCAGGTTGGCCTTCGCAGTGCGGTTGCGCAGCGGCAAGCTTATCTGGACGCCTACGCTCCAGGTGCGGAACTGATTCTTGAAAAGGTTGCCGAGCGCCGTGCCATAGCCACCGGTAAATTTATCGTCTATTTGCGCCGTCCGGGTGAAAGGCACAGCGGGGTTGAAAGGGACACTCTGAACCGCCGGAACGAAATTGCCCGAGGCATCCCTTACCGCCACAATTGAGTTGCAGACGCCGCTGCTATTGTCACCAGGGATTAAAAATGTTGGGTTCCCGCAGTTGGGCTGCGTACCAGTAGTAACACCAGGCGTTCCACCAAGACCGTCGGTGCGGTAACTGGCGATCAAATCGATCTGCGGCTTGGCCTGATTGCGGGCGAGATCGATGTCGATCTTATTTATCTCTTTCGTCAGGCTCTGTTGTCTGATCTCGGGGCGATTCTCATGCGCGAGATTGATGGCGTCCTGGACCGGAACCGAGGCCGATTTGGCGTCGAACGACTCGAGCGGCTCTATGAGCGACGACCATAGCTCATCGTTCGGACCGCTGGCGGTCAGGTTCTTAAGCGTGTTCTCGGCTATGCCAACATTATTCATCGCCTGGAAGACCGATTGGCGGCGCGATTCGAGCGCGCTCGCGGCGGAGACAACTTCAACAAGCGCGAGCGTGCCGACTTCGGCCTGGCGCTTGGTGTTGTTGAGGAAGGTCTCGGCCAGACTGACCGACTCTCGTTGAACAGCCTCATTCTTGATCGCCAGCGACAGGTTCCAGTAAGCCTGCGTCACATCAGAGATGATCTGGATCACCCTCTGTCGAAACTGAGCGTCGGTCAGATCCAGTCGCTTTTTAGCGACCTTGATATTACGGCGCCCCTGGTCAATCTTGTAATCCCTGAACAGCGGCTGGCTGAATTGAAACACAAGCTGCGGAGTGTACTCCGTAGACAGTTGGCTCGTATTGGAGGAGCTGCGAAAATTGAAGAAATCGGCTTGAAGGAATCCACCTCCTCGCTCGAGATTCTTGGTCATGCCGAAATTGTAAGTATACGACTTATTGGTTATGGTATTGCCCCCATCGAGACCTTGATCGCGCAACGCGGTCGCGCGGGCGATACTGTTATAAAGAATGCGCGAGGTCGCAGTCGGGTCGTAAAACCCTTGAGCCGCGATCAGGTCGTACTGCATCATGCGCACATTTTCCCTCTCCAGTTCGATGTCGATGTTCTTCTCGAGGGCGGCCTCGATGGCGTCGCGCAGATACCATTTCACGACCTTGCCAGGCGTAAGGCCGACTGTGCGCTGTGGGATCGGGCGCGCGACGATGTCTTGAATCTGTATGGTGGAACTCGGCGCAGCCGTTGAGTCTTGCGCCACGGCGGGCATCGAGATTAATGATGCGCAAAAAATGGCGCAGAACACGGTCAAACGAGGGGCCAGACTCATGCTAAGAACTCTGCGGGCGACGGCCCGCGGCCAATTGATATTCATCTCTCTTCTCCGTGTAAAAACCGCTTACAGAAATCTGATCGGGTTTAGTTGACTTACCGTCAGCCTTTACGCGGCTGCGCCGGCAAGAGTTGCAAGAAACTTGGAAGAGCCCGGGAGCGCGCGCATCCTTGCGCGATTCCAGGGGTTCACGACCGATAATCCGCGTTAATGTGAACGTAATCTTCGGTCAAATCGCAAGTCCATTCGTCTACCTCGGCGGCGCCCTGGCGCATGTCGAATGTGACTATCACTTCGTCGCGTTTCAGGATTTCGAGGGCGCGCTCTTCGTTGAACGACAATCCCACTCCGTTTCGCGCGACAGCCAGGCCGCCGAGTTTGATTTCAACTTTTGAAGGATCGAACTTCACGCCGCTGCGTCCGGCGGCTGCCAGAATCCGTCCCCAGTTCGCGTCAGCGCCGGCGATAGCGGTCTTGACCAGCGGACTTGTGGCGATGGTCGCGGCGATCCTTGCGGCGTCGCGTTCGTTCGGCGCCCTGCGGACGCGAATCGTGATGAGTTTCCGGGCGCCCTCGCCGTCGCGCGCCACCTGTATCGCGAGGTCGCGGCAAACATCGGTCAAGGCCCCTACGAACAGCTCGAAATCGGCGCCATCGGACTTCTTGATCGGCTCGTTGCCGGCCGCGCCGTTGGCCAACACCGCCAGCATGTCGTTGGTCGAAGTGTCGCCATCCACTGAGACGCGGTTGAAGCTCCTGTCGACGGCGCGCGTCAAAGCCTTGCGCAGCGCCTCTTTGCCGACCGCCGCGTCCGTCGTGACGAAGGAGAGCAGCGTGGCCATGTCCGGATGAATCATCCCCGAACCTTTGGCCACGCCGGCGATCTTCACCACCCTGTCGCCCAGTTTGACGCTTCTGGCGGCGCGTTTAGGCCTGGTGTCGGTGGTCATGATCGCTTCGGCGACGTGGAAACCGGCCTTGCGAGAGAGCCGTCCGGTGGATTCGCGCACGCCGCTCGCGATCTTGTCCATATCCAATCGAACGCCGATCACGCCTGTCGAGGCGACCAATATTTCGCGGTCGTCGCAGTTGAAATACTCCGCGACCATTTGCGCGGTCGCACGGACGTCATTCGCTCCTCCCTCGCCAGTGCATGCGTTCGCGCCGCCCGAATTGACGACGATTGCGCGATGGGTCTTGAACCGTAGATGCTCGCGCGAAATCATCACGGGCGCGGCCTGTACTAGATTTTGCGTGAAGACGGCGGCGGCCACCGCCGGACGCTCCGAGAAGATTATCGCCAGATCGTCGCCGGCTTTTTTCAAACCGCATCGAGCCGTGCCCGCCAGAAAGCCTTTCGGCGCCGTGACCGAAAGCCGCTCCGAAGTTTTCCTCTCACCCATCTCTTCCTGAAACGAAGCTCACGGTTGTTGATTAACCGCCAGCCAGTTTTCGCTTCTTCCTTTCTTATTCCTTCCAAATCGCGTGCCATCCGTTTGCGGCGATTCAACTGCTCGAATCATTCGACTTAGCTACCACACTCAATCGCCACAGGCTCCCAGATCAAGCCCTGAATGTTCGATTTCGGAATTCAGGTGTCCAGAATCGGGAATCACACGCCGGGTCAGCGCCGCGAGCGATAAATCAATCCGGCAGAATCGGTACAAAACCAACCACGGGGTAGGGTTCGTAGTCCCGGCTTTAGCCGGAATCGTTTGTATCTTGAGCCTTTCCGCCTAAAGGCGGGACTACAAACATCCGTACACCGAACGGCAAACCGCTCTAGGCGTTGATTCACCTGTTTGGGGCATCAAGTTTAACGATCGGTATGTTCACTTGACTGACGTCGAAAGGCTCCGGCTGCGCGCCCTCGATCAGATCGAGAACCATCGCCACCTCGTCGCAGCAATTAAATTTGTGGCAATTGATGCAATCCATCCAGGTCTTGCGCGGCATCGCTTCGTGAGGGACCACGCGGAATCCCAGCTTGGCGAAGAAATCGACGACGTAGGTGAACGCGTACACCTGCACCAGGCCGTGCTCACGCGCCTCAGCGATGTTGGCCTCGACCAGCGCGCGCCCCAGCCCGCGGCGTCCCGCGTTCTCGTCGACGGCGAGCGAGCGAACCTCGGCCATATCGCCCCATGTGAAATGCAATGCTGAACAGCCGAGCACGCGGTCGCCTTCGGCCGCCACGTAAAAGTCACGGATGTTCTCGTAGACGCTGAGTAAGGTGCGCGGCAGCATTTGCTCTTCTTTGGCGTATTTGTTGACTAGCGCGTGAATCTGAATCGCGTCTTTCGTCCTGGCTTTGCGTATCTCCATCTCTTCGGATTGCGGATTGCGGATTGCGGATTGCGGATTGTCGCTTTCTGCGACTGGATTGTTCTTTTGACTATTTTCTGGTTTGCTCATTACGTCTTCACTTCGCAGCTACAATTCCACAATCCACACGGCCCGCGATTCAAAAAATCCGCAATCCGCAATCACTGTTTTGACTCCTCAACAATGACCTCTTCCAGATTGGCCAGCATCTCTTTGATCTCGGGCTTGCGGATGATGTAAGGCGGCAGAAAGCGCAGCACGGTATCGTGCGTGCAGTTCATCAGGAATCCGCGCTCCATCATTTTCGCCGTCACGCCCTTGCCGTTGAACGTCAGTTCGGCGCCGATCATCAATCCGAGTCCGCGCGTCTCTTTGATCAAGGCGGGCTGGCGGCGCTGCAACCTGCGGAGTTGCTTTCTGAAGTAATTGCCGACTTCCGTCACGCGCTGCAGCAGGCTCTCTTCTTCAAGAATTCGCATAAATTCGAGGCTCAGCCGGCAGGCGAGCGGGCCGCCGCCGAAAGTCGACCCGTGGTCTCCGGCCTTCAGCCCTTCGACAGCCTTCTCGGCGACGAGAAAGGCGCCCAGCGGGACTCCCAACCCCAGCGGCTTCGCCACGCAGAGCACGTCGGGTTTGACCGACGTGCTTTCGAAGGCGAAGACCTTGCCTGTGCGCCCCAGTCCGCATTGCACCTCGTCGAGGATCAGCAACGCGTCCACTCGGTCGCAAGCCTCGCGTACGGCCGTCAGAAAATCGTCATTGACCGGGTGGACGCCCGATTCGCCCTGAATCGTTTCGATGATGACTGCGGCGGTCTTTTCGTTGATCGCCTCGCGCGCTTCGGCGAAATCCTTCGCGCCGTTGTTCGGATCTATGAACCGGACGCCGGGGATTAGAGGGCCGAACGGTTTGCGGTATTTCTCCTGTTCGGTTATCGAGAGCGCGCCCATCGTCCGGCCGTGGAACGAATTGACGAGCGCGACGAACTCGGTCTTGTCCTCACGCCCTTGCCGGCGCTGCCACCCGCGAGCGAGCTTCAGCGCGCCCTCGTTGGCCTCCGTTCCGGTATTGCAGAAGAAGACTCGCGACAGCCCCGAAGCCTTCACCAGGCGCTCGGCGAGCTGACCTTGATAAGGATGGTAATAAAGATTAGAAGTGTGCAGCAGGTTCGCTTGATCGCGCAGCGTCTTTCGCACTCGCGGGTGATCGTAGCCCAGGACGTTGACGCCGATGCCCCCGATGAAATCGAGATAGCTCTTGCCCTTGTCGTCGTAGAGCGTCGAGCCTTTTCCGCGCACGAACATGACGGGCGCGCGCGCGTAGGTTTGCATGAGGTATTTCGCTTCGAGTTGTTGGATCTGTTCGAGGACAGGCTGTGGCCCTGCCCCTTCAGCTTTCGCTTCCGCTTCCGCGTACATCCTTCTCAGGTCTCCTTCTCAGGCTTTTCAGCTTTTTATGCCACAAGTAATCTCCGCCCCTGATCAGCCCCTCCGGCGAAACTTGCCAATTATAGACGTAAATCCAACACATGAGTTTTGAGTCGTCTTTAAGCGTGACTCTGCACCTGCGGCGCACAAAAAGGCTCGAAGCAGGGTATCGCGCGTCGAAGCCTTCATAGGTGTCTAGCGCCGCGAGCGTCTCGCCGTCATCGGGCAGTTGAAAGACTTCGCCCTTGATCTCCGTGTCGCAATCGGGATCAAGCACGGCGCCAGGATAGGCGTCCAGATCGTAGAGGCGTCCCGGCGTGGAAGCCCTCCCCATGTAACGCATCTTTTTCATAAGATGAGCCAATCTGCGGGGGGCCATCCCCGGTCGCAAAGTACCGTAGACGAACAGATATTCAGGCATATTCTTATTTGGTGTGAGGATCGAGGATGGATGATGGAGGATAGTAGATAGAAGATAGAACAGCGATATTCGATATGGTCCTCTATCCTCGATCTTCTATCCTCGATCCTCCATCATCCATCCTCGATCCTCGATCCTCGATCAAAGATGCGCGTACCGAGCGATTCGCCCGATTTCAAAGTCCGCGTCAGCGAATTCTCCCATGCCGCGCCGATTATGGCGATGTTCCCGACGCCAGCTTCGAGCGCTTCCAGACAAGCGCGCAGTTTCGGACGCATCCCGCCCGTCGCCACGCCGCCGTTTAAAAGATCGTCAATTCGCTTCCGGTCAAGTTCGGCGATTCGCTCGCCATGCTCGTCGCGGACGCCGCCGACGTCCGTGACGAATACCAGGCTCTCGGCATTGCATCCGGCGGCGACCGCCGCCGCCATCTGATCCCCGTTGACGTTGTAATATTCGAAATCTGAAACGCCGAGCGCAAGACACGCCACGACCGGCGTGACGCCGGCGTCCAACATCGCCGCCATCAGACCTTCGTTCGTCTTCACGATTCGTCCGACGTAACCCAGGTCGGTCCCGTCTTCGGCGTTCATTTTTTCGGCGAGGAAGCTCAAGCCGTCGCCGCCAGCGAGGCCGGCCGCTGCGACTCCGACTCTTGCAAGCTCGGCCACCAGATCTTTTCCGACCTGCCCCGCGAGGACCATCTGCGCGACGTCGCGGGCGGCCTTGTCAGTGACGCGCAATCCGTCGTGGAACCGCGATTGGACGCCCAGCCTGTCGAGCAAAGTAGCGATCTGTTTGCCTCCGCCGTGAACCAGGATCAATTCGAATCCCGCGCCTTTAAGCTCAGCGACCTGAGCAATCAACTGTTGGCGCAGCGACGCGTCAAGAAGGACGCTGCCGCCGAGTTTGATTACCGTTCTCATCAAATATCTAAAAGCTGTGCGGATGAACAGCCACAGAGATCACAGAGGGCACAGAGGGCAACCTGGGGAATTTCATGTGTTCTCTGTGTCCTCTGTGATCTCTGTGGCAAAATGAAATTGCCCATCATTCAAATAACGCCTTCACGTTCGTCGAATCCGAGCGCGACATTGGCGTTCTGGAGCGCCTGGCTCGCGGCGCCCTTTAGCAGGTTGTCCAACGCAGAAACGACGATCGCCTGCCCTGTCACCTCGTCAACGGCGCAGCCTACGTCGCAGAAGGGCGTGTTGGCGACGAATTTGATCTCCGGCATTTGAGCGCCGGCGAAGACGCGCACCAGCGGCGCGTCTTCAAACGCGCCACGCCACGCGCTCAGAACGTCTTGCCGCGCGACTCCCTTTTTCAGCCTCACATAGATAGTCGAAAGGATGCCGCGATTGATAGGCAGCAGGTGCGGCGTGAAGATCAACGCGCGCGACCCGTTCGCCACGCCCAGCCCCTGCGCGATTTCGGGAGCATGGCGGTGCCTGAAGACGTTGTAGGTTTTGAAACTCTCGCTGACCTCGACGAAATGAGTATCGGCGGTCGGCGACTTCCCCGCCCCGGTGACGCCTGATTTCGAATCGCAGATGATCGGTTGCCATTCGGGACCGCCCCCATCGGAACCATTTGGGACGGCGACCAGGCCGGCGCGGAGCAGCGGGATCATCGGCGTTAGTATCGAGGTCGGATAACAGCCGGGATTGGCGATCAGATTCGCCCCGCGCAACCGCTCGCGCGCGAACTCGGTCAGGCCGTAGACGGCCTTTCGCAGCAGGTCGGGTCGAGTGTGCTCGAAGCCGTAAAACTTCGGATAGAGCGCCTCGTCGCGTAACCTGAACGCCCCGCTCAGGTCGACGACCGTCGCGCCCTCGTCGAGCAACGCCGGCGCGACCTCGTGCGAGAATTCATTCGGCGTCGCGAGAAAGACCAGATCGGGCCTGAATTCCGCGATCGCCGCCTCATCGAACGGCTGACAATCGAGCGCAGTCAACCCGGTCAATTGCGGATGAATCGCGGCCAGCGGAGTCGTCTCGGCGGAACGCGACGCGAACACACCGACCAGCTCGATTCGCGGATGGTCGAGCAACAACCCGATCAGGTCACGCCCCGAATATCCTGTGGCGCCCGCGACAACGGCGCGGACCCGACTGCCCATTGCTTTGCCTCCTACGGATAGGACCTATGGGACTTAATAGGTCCAATAGGACCCATCGTCCCATAAGTCCTATTCATAACAGTAATGAAGAAGCTTGAGTTTACACTATCAGCAGTTGCGCTCAAAGCAACTACTGCTAATTAAGGGGGTTCAGGTCCTCTGGAACCCCTTTTCGATCTCCCTGGAAGTAATCCGCAAGATGATCGGGCGGCCGTGCGGGCAAGTGGCCGGGTTTTCCATCTTCAGCAATTCATCGATCAGCCAGCGCATCTTTTCTTGCGCCAGTTCCATGTTGATCTTGATCGCCGCGCGGCAGGCCAGGCCGGCGGCGATCTCGGCCCTCAGTTCGTCCAGCGACAATCCCTTTCTATCCTCTTCAATCGCGTCGAGCAATTCGGCGAGCAGCGATTGAGCCGCGCCAGGAGTAAGCATCGCAGGGACCGCCCTGATGGCGACCGTACGGCCTGACAACCGTCCGAGTTCGAAGCCGTTCTCTTCAAACTCCGGCAGAAGTTGATCGAAGGCCGAGGCCTGAGCCGGCGACAGGTCGATTGTGTCGGGGATCAACATCCTCTGAACCTCTACACGCTTGCCCCGCAGCGCGCGCCAGTGATGTTCGAACAGGACGCGCTCGTGCGCGACGTGCTGGTCTATCAGAAGAAGTCCGGCGCGGTCCGCCGCGATGATGAAACTGTTGTGCAATTGGCCGATCGGGTTGATCTCGTCGGCGGCAAGGGTCAGGTTCTGCGCCGGTTTGAGCTGCGAGCCCGCCGAGTCGGCGCCGCGCGTCCCGAGGCAGCCGATGCGATTGCCATATCGCGCCGGCTCGGCGCCGGCCGAATCGAAGGCCGAGGTCTCCCCAGTCAAAGCCGTGGGAGGCGGGGATTCCGAAACGCCGGCCGACGGTTCGACGCCGCTCGCTGCGCCTAAACGCTCCGGCTCAGGCTGCGCGCCGAAGCCGAGGTCAATTTTTTGTTGTTGAGGTTGTGACCGTGCCGGCGGCGGCGACTGCGCTCTAAAAGCCGAGCGCAATTCTTCGCGCGAAGGAGACGGCTGTCTCTCGTGAAAGAGATCGTCAGCCTGCGGACTCGCGGCAGGCGCCGCCGAGACCGGCTCGATTCTTTTCTCGACGAAATAGGTCGCCCCGGCCTTGGCCGAGCCGATCGCGGCGCGCACGGCGTCGCGGATCAGGTCGTGAACGATGGTCCCGCGCACAAATCGCACCTCGGTCTTAGCCGGATGAACGTTGACGTCCACTTCATGCGGAGGCAATTCGACGAACAACATCGCCGAAGGGTAGACGCCGGCCGGGATCATCGCGCGATAGGCGTCGGATAAGGCTTTGCCGATGATCTTGTCGCGCACATAGCGGCCGTTGATGAAGAAGTACTGGCTGTCCCTGTTCGTCCTCGTGGCCGACGGCGACGAGACGAAGCCGCGCGCCCGCATCTCGCCCGATTCGGCCATGACCTCGATCAGGTCGCCGATGAATTCGCCGCCGAATATCTGATAAGCGCGCTCGCGTAAATCGGCGGCGGGCGTGACGCGCAGGCTCTCGCGGTTGTTGTTCGTCAGAGTGAAAGACAATTGCGGATTTGCCAGCGCGTAATGCGTCAACAGGTTGGCGATGTGATAGCTCTCGGTGGCTTCGGTTTTCAGAAATTTGCGGCGCGCCGGGACGTTGAAGAAAAGGTCGCGAATCTCGAATTCGGCGCCGCGTGAAAAGGCTATGTCGCGCACGTTGAGCAGTCGCCCGCCGCTGATCTCGACCTCGGTCCCGGCCATCTCGCCATCTCTCTGGGTGCGCAGGCGAACCTTCGCCACCGAAGCGATAGAAGCCAGCGCCTCGCCGCGAAAACCGAGCGTCATGATCGCTTCAAGGTCTTCGGCGGTCTTTATTTTGCTGGTCGCATGTCGTTCGAAAGCCAATATGGCGTCGTCGCGCGACATGCCCTCGCCGTCGTCACTGACACGGATCGACCGCCGGCCGCCCGATTCGACCGCGACTTCGATCCGTCGCGCCCCGGCGTCAATCGAATTTTCGATCAACTCCTTGACGATGGACGCGGGCCGCTCAACCACCTCCCCGGCGGCGATCTTGTTCGCAAGACTGTCTGGAAGAACCCGGATTTTTGACATTATTCGAAGCCGATCTTGAACAATTACTTTAACTTAGAAGAAATGACTTCATAATTTTAACCGAAAAGTGCATAATTTACAGGCCTCTGAATTTGATTCCCCCGCCTAAATCGAAACGGTAAGAGTTGGACAGACTTCAGTCCTCCAGGCGCCGATTTACGCTATGGACTGAAATCTGTCACAGCCTTAAAAGGAGTATATTCAAAATGAAAAGCAGTAAGAGATTTTCTTTCCTGGCGTTGCTGCTAATGACTTTCGCCTTTGCGCCCGCTGTCTTTGCGCAAGAGAACGAAATTGCGTTGATGATCGGGCGTATGAAACCCAGCGACCGCTCGCTGTCACTGAATCCTGCCCCGGCGATCAACGCGACCTTCGATGGAGCGCTGACTTATCAATTCAACTACGCGAACAGAGTGGTCAATGGCGAGGTCGCCTCGCTGCATCTTGAGCTTGCGGTCACCGGCGTTCCCAGGACGGGGGTCAGGTCGGACAACTTTTTGTTGCCGCGAACCTACTCCTCTTTAATTTTTACGCCTGGATTGAAACTGAAGGTCTTTCCCAAAGGCGGTTTTTCGCCCTACATCGTTGGTGGCGCCGGCCTGGGCCGGTTCTCGCTGAGCGACACGAACATCGGCGGCGGCACAGTCCCTGGGGATGGCTCGAACACCTCATTTGTGTTCACTTACGGCGGCGGGGTCGATTTGAACATACTCGGTCCGCTTTCGGTCCGCGGCGAGGTGAGGGATTTTATGACCGGGACTCCAAACTTCGGCGCGCCGTTTTTGAATGACAGGCAGCACAACCTGTTTATAGGGGCCGGGATCGTTCTGAGGTTCTGAAGTTGAGATGAGTCAGGCCGACCAGTCTTCGATTTTCAGATTGGTTTGACGTAGGGGCGGGTATTCCCCGCCCCACCGCCTGGATCATAAACCTGGGCGGGGAATACCCGCCCCTACAATGCTGGGCGCATTATTTTTTCAGCGGCGATTCAGGGCGCTTTCCTCACCACTCCAACATTACTTCTTGCGAAAGCTTTTTGCGATGCGGGTGAAGGCCGCTAAATACTTCTCCTGCTCTTCTCGCGGGGCCCAGCCCTGCATAAAGAAATAATTTCCCCCGTCGAGGAGAATTACCTGATAAACGACCATCTGCGCATCAGGCAAGTCGCTCCATTTACCTTCGGCGACAATTTCGCTGCCCGACAGTCCAGCTATGGTCACATCGGATTGTTTCTTGATGGCGACGCCGGAAACTTTATCGATTTCCTTCAGCTGCGCCTCGGCGAATTTCCTGATGTCGGGAATTATTTCCTGCGAGACCGATGATCCGACGATGAAAAACGGATCGTTTGTCGGCTTACCTCGCAAAGCGCCGTCTTTAGTAAACATCACCATGTTGGAAAAGCGCTTCGCTAATTTCAGTGACGGATCGTCTTCAAAAGAATAGTTGAGACCGTCGAGCGGATCGATTTTAGCCTCAGCGTCCCATTTAACGCTTAGCGCAGATTGTTCCATCACCGAAGAGAATTGCGCCTTCATTTCCTCGGGAAAGGTCGCGGTGACCAATAACGTCTCTTTCTCATTGCCCGTGATGACCATCCATTTCAAAAAAGCGGTCGACCGAGCCTCCTGCCCCACATGCAGCAAAACCCCCTGCCTTCCGTCGAGCGAGATTTCTTTTTTGCTCAAAAGATTCATGCCTTTTGTGGCCAGCGCCTCTTTGGTAAACCCTGCGGCCATTTCCGAGTAAGGGGCCGGTATCTCCGTGATCACTATTGATGAACTCGTCTCGTCATCCATGAAGCCGGGAAACTGGTCGGTGGGCTTGAGGCTCGCAGGCGGAACAAGGCTTGCTTTCGTGCCGGGAACTTTAACGAGTTTCGGCTGCGCAAACGCGAATGAACCCGGGTTCGCATATGAGACAGGTAGAAACAGTAAAACGGGGAGAACGAAAGGGAGAATTTTCATGGTAAACCTCTGAATTAAAGTAAGAGTTTTAGCCACGAATGAACACGAATGTACACCAATGGTGAGCCTTAGGGTGGAAAACGAATGAAGGATGAGGCTAAAGAAAAAGATTGGCGTCCATTCGTGTTTATTCGTGGCTAAAATTCTCTATTTTGAAATCTACAATCAGGCCAGTGTTTTGATTTTCAACTCGGCCAACTGCCCTGGAGCCACGGCGCTTGGGGAGTCGGTCATCAGATCTGACCCGCTCGCCACCTTCGGGAAGGCGATCACGTCGCGGAGCGATTTGGCCTTCGCGAAGAGCATGACGGTCCGGTCCAGTCCGATGGCGATTCCGCCGTGCGGAGGCGTGCCGTAACTGAGCGCGTCCAGGAAGAAGCCGAACTTCTCGCGCGCCTCTTCCTCGCTCATTCCGAGCGCCTTGAAGACCCTCGACTGCACGTCCGAGCGGTGGATTCGGATCGAGCCGCCGCCCAGCTCGTTCCCGTTGAAGACCAGGTCGTAGGCTTTGGCGCGCACCGAACCCTGATCGCTTTCGAGTTTGTCCAGGTCTTCGTCAACCGGCGATGTGAACGGGTGATGCATCGCGTACCATCGTTTGTCTTCTTCGTGGTATTCGAACATCGGGAAGTCGACGACCCAGAGCAGTCGGTACTGGCTCTCATCGATCAATTTTTCGCTGCGGCCGACCTCCAGCCTCACCTGGCCGAGCGCGTTGCAGACCACGTCCCATTTGCCGCCGATCATGAGGATCGCGTCGCCCGCTTTCGCCCCGGCGGCCTCGATCACGGCGTTGACGCCTTCGGCGCCCAGCGATTTCGTCAAGGCGGATTTGCCCTCGCCTTCAAGGACCTGAATGTAGGCCAGCCCGCCGGCGCCGTGCTTCTTCGCGTGCTCGACGATGTCGTCGAACCGTTTACGCGGCCAATTGGCCGCGCCGGGGACGACGACGGCTTTGACCGCGCCGCCTTTCTTGACGGCGTCCGCAAAGAGCGCGAACGCGCCGCCCTCGAACTGGGCGCTTAGATCGACGAACTCCAGGCCGAAGCGCAGGTCCGGCTTGTCCGAACCGAAACGGTTCATCGCCTCGGAGTAAGCCATTCGCGGGAAAGGCGTCGCGGGCGGCTCGACCCCGGCGGCTTTGAAAAGCTCGACGATCAGCGGCTCGATCGCGGCGAAGACGTCGTCAGGCTGGACGTAGCTCATCTCGATGTCTATCTGGG
The DNA here is from genome assembly GCA_035275805.1 of Blastocatellia bacterium. Lineage (GTDB taxonomy): Bacteria > Acidobacteriota > Blastocatellia > RBC074 > RBC074 > JAJVID01. The sequence goes on along the minus strand of DATEMG010000330.1, from coordinate 1,824 downwards.
TGAATTCGGGCTGGCGGTCGGCGCGCAGGTCCTCGTCGCGGAAGCACCGCGCGATCTGGAAGTAGCGGTCGTAGCCCGAAATCATCAACAACTGCTTGAACAACTGCGGCGATTGCGGCAGCGCGAAGAACTTGCCGGGGAAGGTGCGCGACGGCACCAGGTAATCGCGCGCGCCTTCGGGCGTCGATTTCGTCAGGATCGGCGTCTCGATCTCGTAAAAGCCCTGCTGGTCGAGCGCGCGGCGCGTCGCCAGCGCCAGATCATGTCGCAGTTTGAAATTGCGCTGCATCTCGGGGCGGCGCAGGTCGAGGTAGCGGTACTTCAGCCGCAGGTCCTCGGCAGCCTTGCAGTTGTCTATCTCGAACGGGGGCGTCTCGGCATCGTTGAGAATCTTCAACTCCGATGCGAGCACTTCGACCTCGCCCGTCACCATATTCGGGTTGTAGTTCTCCTCGGTGCGCGCGACGAGCTCGCCTGTGACGGCCAATACGAACTCGGTGCGCGCCTGCCGGGCGCGCTCGAGTAACCGGGCGTCGACCTCTTCGCGGAAGACGATCTGGGCGACGCCGTCGCGGTCGCGCAGGTGGATGAAGAGCAGCGAGCCGTGGTCGCGATAGCTGTTGACCCAGCCCATCAGCGTGACCGTTTGACCTACATGTTCGCGGCGCAACTCGCCGCAGGAATGAGTGCGTTTCGTCTGTCCTAAATGATCGAGCATTATTCTTTCCTACTTATATTGATCAGCCACAGAGCCACAGAGCCACAGAGAGGAAGAGAAACAGAGAAAAGCATCCATGCGATCTCTGTGGTCCCTCCTTCTCCCCACCTCTGTGTCTCTGTGGCTCCGTGGCTATCTTCGAGATGATTTCATCGAGCGCGAGCGATTCCTGTTCGCCGGTCGCCAGATTCTTTAAACTATATTTGCCGCTTGCCACTTCGTTTTCGCCGATGATCAGCGCGTAGCGGGCGCGCGATTTATCCGCCGCCGCCATGGCCTTCTTCATCTTGCGGTCCTCGAAATCCATCGCCACCGCCACGCCGGCGGCGCGCAGATCGCGGGCGACTTCCAAGGAGCGGTCGCGCGCCGCTTCGCCCAGATAGACGATGAAGAGATCGGGCGCGTCAGCCGCGCGCAATCTTTCCACTTCGTCATCGGGCAGCGACATCACCATCCGATCCAGGCCGAACGCGAAGCCGAAGCCCTTGGTCGGCGGCCCTCCCAGCGTTTCGCTCAAACCGTCGTAACGCCCGCCGCTGATCAGCGTGTTCTGCGCTCCGAGCTTGTCATTGCCGATGATCTCGAACACAGTGCGGGTGTAATAATCCAGCCCGCGCACCATCCTAGGAGCGATGGTGTAGGCGATGCCGCGCGCATCCAGATGCGCCTTGAACTTTTCGAAGTGCTCGCGCGAAGCCTCGTCGAGCGAATCAGTGATCGTGGGGAGCGTCGCGATCACCGGCTGGCAGCTTTCGACTTTGCAATCGAAGACGCGCAGCGCGTTCGCCTCGTACCTGTAATGGCAATCGGCGCAAAGTTCGTCCAGCCTCGGCATGATCGCCTCGCGCAGCTTCTCCAGATAGGCTGCGCGGCCGGCCGGTTCGCCGAGCGAATTTATCAGGAGCGGGGTATCGGTAATCTTCAGCTCTTTCAAAAACCAGTCGAGTATCTCTATCACTTCGGCCTCGATCGCCGGGTCGTCGCTCGACCCCATGACTTCGGCGCCGATCTGATAGAACTGGCGATAGCGGCCAGCCTGCGGGCGCTCGCGGCGGAACATCGGGCCAGAGTAATAGAGCTTGGTCAATTCGCCCGGCGATTTGTCG
>DATEMG010000329.1:0-10547 GCA_035275805.1 Blastocatellia bacterium | reverse complement strand
TGCCGCTGCTCGAAAATCCTCCGCAGATCAAACAGAAGTTGCAGACGCTCTACGAAGTCGGCCTCGGCTACATCAAACTCGGACAGTCGGCGACGACGCTCTCGGGCGGCGAGGCGCAGCGCATCAAGCTGGCCAAGGAGCTTTCGCGCCGCGCCACGGGCCGCACCGTCTACATCCTGGACGAGCCGACCACGGGTCTGCATTTCGAAGACGTGCGCAAACTGCTCGACGTGCTGCAGCGACTCGTAGACCTGGGCAACACCGTGATCATCATCGAGCACAACCTTGACGTGATTAAATCGGCCGATTGGGTGATCGACCTCGGGCCCGAAGGCGGCGAAGGCGGCGGAAAGATAGTCGCCGAAGGGACGCCGGAAGCGGTTGCGAAAAATAAGAAGTCGTATACGGGGCAGGCGCTGAGAGTCGTATTGAATGGCAACGGAAACGGCAAACATTGATCGTCTGCCCAACAATCTCAATCAGCGATGTCAACAACGGAGGTTCTTGATGAATCGACTTAGCCGAGCTTCTCTCACCTTGATGGCTATCTGCTTTCCAATCGTGGCCAACGCGCAAACCCAACCCCAGCAGCCTTTGATCACTGTCATCGGCAGCGCCGAAGTCAAAGTGGGGCCGGACGAAGCTGTTTTCAGGCTTGAAGCGGTGACACTAGACAAGGATTTACAAAAGGCCAAGCTTCTCAATGATGAAAAGGTCAAAAATCTGCTCAATTCGGTGAAACCTTTGCTGCCGGATAATCGGTTGATTCAAACTGGCTACATAGCGCTCAGCCCTCAGTACGATTTCACCAAGGACGATAAAAGAGTTTTCCTCGGTTATGAGATCAAATGTGATATTTCAATCACGCTGCGCGACCTTACAAGGTTCGATGACTTGCTTGGCGTAATCGTCAAAGCCGGGATCACCAAAGTGAAAGATGTGGAATTGCGCACAACGCAGATTCGGCAGCACAAAGACAAAGCTCGCGCGATGGCGGTGAAAGCAGCCCAGGAAAAAGCGACGGCGATGGCCGCGGAAATCGGCCAGACAATTGGTAAGGCCGTCGTCATCACAGAACAAAGTGAAGGTGGTTTCTTGACGCCACAAACGTATACAAGGAACGCTACGACGACCGTGCAGGGAAATTTAACGGATACGGACACACTTTTTGCGCCGGGCTTAATCGCGGTCAAAGCCTCAATCACAGCAAGCTTCGAACTGAAGTAAGAAGTATATCGTCGCCAACGTGAAAATCTCCGCCTCCATCATCGTCCGCAATGAAGAAGAGAACGTCGCCGCGGTGTGCGAAACCGTGGCCTGGGCGGACGAGGTAGTCATCGTCGATTCCGATTCTCAGGACCGCACGGTCGAGATCGCGCGTCGCTACTCGGACAAGGTCTTCAATCACCCGTTTCGCGGCTACAAGGACAAGCACGAATTCGCCGACGCGCAAACGACCGGCGATTGGATCTTCTGGATCGACGCCGACGAGCGCGTGACGCCCGAATTGCGAGCGGCGATTGACAGGCTGCGCGAGCGCGATCCTGCAACGCTGCCCGACGGCTTCCGCATCGCCCGCAGCACGCGTTACCTGGGCCAGTGGATCAGGCATTCAGGCTGGTATCCTGATTACCAGATGCGGCTCTACCGCAAATCGGCGAGCTACTGGGACGGCGTTTCTCCTCACGAAACCGCCCGCGTTCGAGGCCGCGTCGAGACGATTTCGGGCGAGCTCCTGCATTACACAAAACGCGACTTGAGCGAGCATCATCGCGTGCTCGACGAATACACTACGCTCGCCGCCGAATATCATTACAAGAACAAGAAGCGCGTTCGCGCGATTGACCTCTTCGTACTGCCCGTCGCCGCGTTCATCAGAACATATGTATTAAAACAGGGCTTCCGCGACGGTGTCCCGGGATTGATTATCGCGATGTTCACGGCGTACAGTGTCTTCCTCAAATTCGCCAAAGTCTGGGAAAGAAACAACGTCAAACAGAAGGATTAGATATGAGCCGATCCCGTAACAGCCGCAGGTCGTTTCTGAAGGCGGCCTCCGCCGTCGCAGCCTCCGCTCCGTTCGTCAGCCTCATTCCGCGAGCCGACGCGCAAACAAAAAAATTCGACCCGAGTTTCGGAACGGCGACGCAAGCCGTCAAGGCGCTGCGTAGCGGGGTCATTTCTTCGCGCGAGTTGACCGAACACGTTTTCAAACGCATCGCCAAACACAACCCGAAGATCAACGCCTTCGTAACGCTGATCGAAGATCAGGCGATGGAACAGGCGAAGAAGGCCGACGAATTGACTGCGCGAAAGAAAGCATCAGGCAAACTACATGGATTGCCCATAGTGGTCAAAGATTCGTTCGCCACCGCCGGCGTCAGAACCACCAGCGGATCGAAACAGCTTGAGAAATACCATCCGAAGGATGACGCCATCGTGGTCTCGAGGCTCAAAGCGGCGGGCGCGATCATCATCGGCAAGACCAACCTGCCCGAGTTCGCCGGCGACTGGCAGTCGTACAACCAGGTCGCGGGCGTGACGAACAATCCGTGGGATTTGAGCCGCACGCCCGGCGGTTCGACCGGAGGCGGGGCGGCGGCTCTGGCGGCGGGCCTGGGCTTTCTGGAGATCGGCAGCGACATTGGCGGCTCGATTCGCGTTCCGAGCCATTTTTGCGGACTGTTCGGTCACAAGCCCACGCTCGATGTGGTTCCGCTCGCGGGCCACATCCCTCCGCCGCCCGGCGCGCTCGCCCCGACTGAATTGCCGGTCGCGGGACCGCTTGCGCGCAGCGCGGAGGATTTGCTGCTTGAGCTTGACGTCGTTGCCGGCCCGGCGCGGGAAGAGGCAGTCGCATACCGATGGACCGCGCCAAAGGCGCGCAAGACCAGGCTCAGCGAATATAAGATCGGCTTCGTGATTGATGACCCTTACTGCCCTGTTGATTCGCAAGCGAAAGAAGTTCTGGCCGCCGCCGTTGACTCCCTGCGCAAGGGAGGCGCGACGTTGACCGAAGGCTGGCCGAAAGGCGTTAACCCGAACGCGATGCATGACAACTACCTCTTCCTGCTCTCTTCGATTCTCAACGGGGCGCTCCCGGAAGCCGCTTTGAAACAAATGCAGGAAACGGTCAATGGCGGGGTGAAGAACCCGTGGCTTTCAGGCGCAACCACTTCGCATCGGGAGTGGGGTCGGCAAACCGAGGCGCGATATAAGGCAAGGGCCGTCTGGCAGGCGTTCTTCAATGACCACGATGCGTTCCTGATGCCCGTGGATTTCACGCCGGCGTTCCCGCACAACAACGCCAACCCCGACATTCTGGCGCGTAAGCTGATGACGACCGATGGCGAGCGCAATTACCGCGACCAGACAATGTGGATTTGCTTCGCGACTCTGACCGGCTGCCCCGCGACGGTCGCGCCCGTCGGGCGGACCAAATCGGGCCTGCCTGTCGGAATTCAGATTATGGGACCGTATCTGGAAGACGCCACGCCGATTGACATCGCGTTTAGGCTGACCCAAACATTCGGCGGCTTCTCTTCCCCGCCGGGCTATAACGATTTTTGAAGAGTCAAACTATAAACTGTAAAGGAACACCCTATGACAATGAGCTTTATTCGTCGAATAGCCATTGCGTTATTCGCGATGTCTGTCCTGTCTGGCGTCGCATTATCACAAGCGAAAGAGAGGCCGCCGCAGGATCGCTTCGCCAAGCTAGATACGATGCGCGTGCATTATCAGAATTATGGCGAGGGCAAAGAGGCCGTCGTCTTCGTCCACGGCTGGTCGTGCAATCTGGATTTTTGGAAGGCGAACATCCCTGCGTTCGTCAATCAATCGCGCGTGATTGCTATCGACCTGCCCGGTCACGGCGAGAGCGACAAACCGCAAGTGACTTATTCGATGGACCTGTTCGCGAGGGCGATTGACGCCGTGCTGCAGGACGCGAAAGTCGAAAGCGCGACGCTTGTCGGCCACAGCATGGGAACGCCGGCAATCCGCCAGTTCTATCGCAAGTATCCGACCAAGACCCGCGCGCTGGTGGTCGTTGACGGAAGCCTGCGTCCGTTCGGCAACCCTGAAATGATGAAGCAATTTTTGGAGGCGTTTCGCGGGCCGAAATTCAAGGAGCAGGCCGAACTGATGATCGGCTTTGTATCGCAGGGAATCAAGGACAAAAAGACAGTGGACGAGATCAGGGCCGCGATGATGAGCACGCCGCAACACGTGATGGTCGGCGCGTTTGAGTCGATGATGGATGACGCCATCTGGAAGGATGACAGAATCAACTCGCCCACGCTCGCAGTGATGGCCAAATCGCCTCAGTGGAGCGCCGAATATGAAAAGTTCGTCCGCGAGCTTGTCCCCGGCATCGATTACCAGACGTGGGAAGGCGTCAGCCATTTCCTGATGATGGACGAGCCGCAAAAGTTCAACGACGCGGTTCTCGCGTTCCTGAAGAAGAATAAGCTGATCAAGAATTGAGGCCACGATGAAGATGAAAAAGCTGATTCGTTTCGCGCTCGCGGCAATCGTAATCCTCCTAGTCGCTTTCACGATCTTCTGGTTCGCGCGCCCCGCCGACGTCAATTTCGACGAGGCGCGCGCGGCCGTGCCGAACTCCGCTTACAGCCGCTTCGCCGACGTCGACGGCGTGCGGATTCATTACCAGGAGAAGGGCGCGGGCGCGCCGCTGGTGTTGCTTCATGGCTATATGGCGTCAACCTTCGCGTGGAAAGAGGTCTTCGATCCGCTCTCACAGCAGTTCCGCGTAATCGCGGTCGATATGAAAGGCTTCGGCTTTTCGGGCAAGCCCGACGGCGATTACACGCGGCGCGCGCAGGGAGATTTGGTTGTCCGGCTTCTCGATCATTTGAAAATTGACCGGGCGATTCTTTGCGGCAGTTCGATGGGCGGCGAGGTTTCGATGAACGCCGCCGTCAGGCGCCCCGACCGCGTTTCGGCGCTGATCCTCGTAGACAGCGGCGGCGTCACGGTCAGCGGCGGCGGTTCGGTCTCGCCCGGCGTGACCGCGTGGCCGGTCGTCGGCCCGGCGATTGCGGCGCTGGCGCTGACTTCCGACTCACTGGTGCGCAACGGATTGCTCATGAATTTTTACGATGACTCAATGGTCACCGACGAACAGGTAACGGCCTATTACCGCCCTTTGAAAACGCGCTACGGGCAACGTGCGGCGATGCTTGCGCGCGCCCAAGCCTCGATCAATCCGATCGAGCCTGAGATCAACAAGATTAAACAGCCGACCCTGATCGTCTGGGGCGCCGAAGACGAACTCATCCCGCTCGAAGCGGGGCGGCGCTTGAACTCGCTGATCGCCGGTTCGCGGCTGGTCGTATTCGACAAATGCGGTCACCTGCCGCAGGCGGAAATGCCCGAACGTTTCGCGGGCGAAGTCAGAGGCTTCGTCAAGTCGCTGGCTCAATCTTCAAACTACATCGCGAAAAACCGATGAAGACTGTTATTCTATGCGGCGGGCGCGGGACGCGCCTGGGCGAACACGGCGCCAACGTCCCCAAGGCTCTGATAGAGATCGGCGGCCATCCCGTGCTTTGGCATTTGATGAAAATCTACACAAGCTACGGGCTGAATGATTTCGTCCTTTGTTTGGGCTATTTGGGCGATGCGATCAAACGCTACTTCCTTGACCACCAATGGCTCTATTCCGATTTCACGCTTGAGATGAACAAATTGGGCGATTTCTGGTTAAGCATGCTCGGTTCGACCAGTGAAGACTGGCGCGTCACTTTCGCCGACACCGGCCTTGACACCAACACCGGCGGGCGCGTCAAACGCGTCGAACGACACGTCGGCGGCGACGAGACGTTCTGCGCGACATATGGCGACGGGCTGGCCAATATTGATTTGCGCGCGCTCCTCGAATTCCACCGTTCGCACGGGCGCATCGCCACGCTCACCGCCGTCCACCCGCGCTCGAATTTCGGCCTGCTGAAGCTCGACGACGAGAGCGCCGTGACGGAGTTCGAAGAGAAGCCGGTCATCGCCGATTGGATCAACGGCGGTTTCTTCGTCTTCAACCGAAAGGTCTTCGATTACCTTGACGATGACTGCGTGCTCGAACGCGAGCCTTTCGGGCGGCTGGCGCGTGAACGGCAATTGATCGCGTATCGGCACACGGGCTTCTGGAAGTGCATGGACACTTACAAAGACAACATGGAATTCAATCAACTGTGGGAAGCAGGAGAGGCGGAATGGAAAGTGTGGTGAATTCATTCTGGAAAGATCGGAACGCCTTCGTCACCGGCGCGACCGGTTTCGTCGGCGCTCACGTCGCGCGGGCGCTGGTCGAGCGCGGCGCTCGCGTCATCTGTTTGCAGCGCGACTCCGTGCGCGCGAACTCGCTCGACCTGCTCGGCCTGCGAGGCGGCGTCACAGTCGTCAACGGCTCGGTCGAAGATTACGGCCTGATGGAGCGCGTCCTGACCGAGTACGAGATCGACTCCGTCTTCCATCTGGCCGCGCAGGCTATCGTCGGCGCCGCCAACCGCTCGCCGCTCTCGACCTTCGAGGCCAACATTCGCGGAACGTATTCGCTGCTCGAAGCCTCCCGCCGCGCCGAGACCGTAAGACGCGTGGTCGTCGCTTCTAGCGACAAGGCCTATGGCGCGCACGATCAATTGCCTTACGACGAAGATTACCCGCTGCTGGGGCTGTTCCCTTACGACGCGTCGAAAGCCTGCGCGGACATTATCGCGCGGTCATACGCCCACACGTATGGGACTCCCGTGGCCGTTTCGCGGTTCGCCAACATCTACGGCCCCGGCGATATGAACCTGTCGCGCATAATCCCTGGCGCGATAGTCTCCGCGCTGCGCGACGAGCCGCCGATCATCCGCAGCGACGGCACGCCCGTCCGCGAGTTCGTCTACGTCGACGACGTGGCTCGCGGCTACCTGCTGCTGGCCGAAAAGATCGACGAGGTAAAGGGCGAGGCGTTCAACTTCGGCGCGGGCGAGCGCCAATCAATGCTGGAACTGGTCAAAAGCGTCATCAGGTTCGCGGGCAAAGAAGGCCGGCTCGAACCGCGGGTGATGCTTGCTCGAAAGATCGAGCGCGAAATCGACGCGCAATATCTGTCGGCGAATAAAGCCGAAGCGCGGTTGGGTTGGCGCGCCGAGGTGAGCTTGGACGAAGGATTGAAACGCACAATCGAATGGTATCGCGCACACCTGAACCTGATATAAACCAATGGAAATCATCCACAAAGCCACACAAAGGGGCGCGAAGACCGATCCATACCTTAGTGTTTCCTGGCGCGGCTTCGCGGATGATTCTTTCGAGGAGACTATATGAATCTTTCCCGACGCGACCTGCTCAAGACCGGCGCGATGGCGAGCGCCGCGCTCGTTACCAACGACGCTGTCGCCCAAACGACACAGCCCGCAAAATCGACGCAGCCCATCCGCATAGGCGTTTCGACCTACTCCTATTGGCATTTCGACAAGGTCAAATACCCGATTGAGAAGGTCATCGAGAACGCCGCCCGGCTCGGCTTCGACGGCGTCGAGATTCTGCACCGGCAGATGGAGGGCGAAGAAAAGAAGTATCTGAACAACCTGAAGCGGATGGCCTTCGCCAACGGCCTTGATCTTTTCTTCCTCTCGATCCACCAGAACTTCGTATCTCCCGACAAAGATAAATTACGGCAACATATCGACCACACGAAAAAATGCATCGACCTTGCGCATTACCTGGGTTGCCCCGCCATCCGTCTGAATTCGGGCCGATGGGGCACGATCCCCGATTTTCAGAAGATGCTGGACGCCGGCGGGCAGGAGACTCCGCTGCCGGGCTACACCGACGACGACGCGTTCAAATGGTGCATCGAGTCGATCAACGAATGCATCCCGCACGCCGAAGGCGCCGGCGTGATCATGGCGCTGGAGAATCACTGGGGATTGACGACCAGGATCGATGGGCTGCTTCGGATTTATAGAGAGGTCAACTCGCCCTGGCTCGGCATCAACGCCGACACGGGTAACTTCGTCGGCGACCCGTATTCGCAGTTGGAAAAGCTCGCCCCTCACGCGATCGTCGTGCAGGCCAAGACCTATTATGGCGGCGGCGTCTATTACACCCGCGATCTGGACTACAACCGCATCGCGAAGATATTGCGCGACGCCGGATTCAAGGGCTACGTCTCGCTCGAGATGGAAGGCAAGGAGGCGGCTGACCTGGCTGTTCCGAAGAGTCTGAAAGTTCTGCGCGACGCGTTCGCGGCTTGAACGTGCGCCTTCGGTAGCTCACGCCGCTTTTCGTTCATTTTCTTTAAACGAAAAGCGGCGACAAGTCGCCGCATTCCAAAGGCTGCCGCCATTTCAAGTCAAGTGGTTGATTGCATTCAGCTTTAATTTGTACAGTCTTCAGTTAAACGGGCGTACCTCGACCGGAGCCCGGCAGGCGACGGCGGCCTTGCGCCCCCACTCCAGCGCCTCGTCCAGGTCAGCGGCTTCCAGCACCCAAAAACCGCCTAATCGGATTGCTGGCGCAGCAAGTGTAATGCTGAGACGCTGTCCTTGCCGCTAATCCACGAAAGCAGAACTCTTGTGAACTTTCGGTGGGCGAACGTGAATTTATTGAGAAAATTGCGCTCGCCTACTGAAGGCTCATGCTGATTCAATATTTACAAAATCCGTGGAGAAAATTGTGCGAATCGTTCTCATGGGGCAACAAGCGCTACGCCAGCCGCAGCTGAGCGAGCGACGCGCAGGCGCCTCCGCCATTAATATCCGGAACAATGCTCAACTCCAGTATAGTTACGTTATTAAGGTCCACTGCATAAATTTCTCGCTCATGAACCGTACCTGGCGGGCTGAAGTTGTACTGCTGGCGGACTATCTCCTGGTAGGACAGCCCTTCGTCACCTGACCACCTGAGTAAATACTCTTGCGTACGCGCCCTCTCTGCTTCGGTAAAATGCAGTTCGATAAGCTTGATTCGCTGCGGCTCGTCGAATAACAGGCGGATGGACTGCTCGCCGGAATGCGAGGCCCGCCAACCTGGCCCCTCCTCAGCCAGCAGCGCGGATTCAATAGGAAATTTCTTGTCTTCAGAAGTTACTTCGACACGCGCGATAGACTCCAAATCTAACCAGTGATGCGTATCATTTGTCGGAACCGGCGCGACACTATCAATTATCTGTTTTCGCATAAACTTTCTCCCAATCAAGTTAGAGAATCGTGAACCTTCGGCGCGCTGGCGCTTATGGTCCCGCCGGCGCGCCGAAAGTTCACCTTGAACCGCCAGGAAGGGAATGGGGAAGGGGGAGTAGGGAACGGGGAATAATGGAGAAACGGGGAAAAAGAAGTTATTCCCCATTCCCTATTCCCCACTCCCTACTCCCCTTCCAAATTGTCGTTCATGTAAAGGCGCTCGATCCGGTCGATGGCGCTCCGGCGGTCGAAGCGTTCGATCACGCTGGCCCGCGCGACGCCGCCGATCTTCTCGCGCAGTGGTTTGTCTCCCAGTAGCCGCGACAAGGCGACAGTCAACGAATGCGCGCTGTTGCGGTCGACGAGCAAGCCTGTAACGCCGTCTTCGACTATCTCGGCCATTCCGCCGACGCGCGTCGCCACGACGGCGCAGCCGGAAGCCATGGCTTCGACCAGCGCGAGTGAGAAGGCTTCGTTGTCCGAAGGCGCGGCGACGACGTCGAAGGCGGCGAGCAGCGCAGGCAGGTTTTCGACATAGCCGGTAAACCTCAGATGGTCGCTGACGCGCAATTTATCGGCTGTCTCCCGCAAGTGGTTGAGGTAAGATTCGTCTTCGGAGGTGGCTTCTCCCACTATCAGGAATTCGGCGTCGCTCCAATGGCGTTCCCGGATCAGGCGCGCGGCTGCTTCGATGAACAAGTCCTGACGTTTCAGCCGTGTAATCTGTCCGACGAGGCCGACTGCCAGACGCCTCGTGACGCCGAGCCGGGAGCGAGCCTCCTCGCGGCTCAAACTGCCGCATCCACCTGCGTCGATCCAGTTCGGGATGATGACGATGCGGTCGGCGAAATCCGGGAAGGATGCGGCGAGACTCTCGCGCACGCTGTCCGAGACAGCAATCAGCGCGCGCGCCTCTCCGATCGTCCAGGCGTAAAGCGGGTTCGATTTGATCGGGTTGAAATGGTGGCGAGTGATGAAGAATCTTACCAGGTTTCCCAGCCTGGCGGCGATCCGCACGGCGACGCCGCAAAACGTATAATCTCGCGCCAGGTGGGCATGTAAAATGTCGATCTGGTTTTTTCGGATTGCGTTGGCGATGGCCTGGGCGCTGATAACGTCGAGCGCATTGCGCAGCCCCAGCTCGTGCCAGTGAATCGGGAGGTCGGCCAGAGCGCTTATGAGCGGGCTACCCTCTCGCACGGCCAGATGCAGTTGATGGCCGCGATCGATCAGCGCGCGCGTCAGGTCCATCACATGGCGTTCGCCGCCCCCCAAGCTTTCTGCGGAACAAACCTGTAAAATTTTCATCGCCCCTTACCAGGTTTCAGTTTTCAGTTTTCAGTTTTCAGGTTT
>DATEMG010000328.1:0-27044 GCA_035275805.1 Blastocatellia bacterium | reverse complement strand
AAAAGCCGGGCTAGGCTCAAATGCCGCTCCGCGGCAGGGGAATTTCTCCCCAGCTTTGATGATGATTAGGAAATAAGGGAAGTTTACATCTTCGACGCCTCCAACAACTCGGCCAGATACTGTTTCCACAATTCAGGTAGCGAATGCGTGCCGTGTCCGCGTGTCCTATCGCTGATCGGAATCAACATGTGGCGGCCCCGTTTAACGCGCTTGATCTCTCTTTCCAGAATTCCTAATTCGGGCGGGTTGACCTGATCGTCGGCCGAGTTGACGGCGATGAGCGGCGCCTTGATCTTTTCCAGATCGGGCGCGGGGTCGTAATCGCGCGAAGCGTCGAAAGCGTAGAGCATGTCATTGGCGTCGGCGCGGGCCAGTTGAGCGCGAACCAGGTTGTCGAACATTTTGTCGGCGTCGTCGCGGGTGGGCGCCTGTTTATATTGCTGCAGCGGCGCGCTGGTCATAAACAGCAGCGTATAGATCGCCGACGTCAACCCTCGAATGGGCTGTTGTTTGTAATCACCGTTGTTCCATTCGGGATCATTCTTGATCGAGTCGATGACCATTCGCCTCATCATCCTGTTGCGGCCCGAGATCTGAACCGGCAGGCTGGCCAGCGGCATGAGCGCGTCCATAAAGTCGGGATACTTCTCTCCCCAAAGCCACGTTTGCATTCCGCCCATCGAGGTCCCCATCACCAGACGCAGACGATTCACCTTTAGCCCTTCGGTCAAAAGCCTGTGCTGAGCCGTGACCATGTCGTTATAGGCGTAACGCGGAAATCGCGCGCGCAATCCGTTGCTGGGCTTCGACGATTGGCCGTGGCCGACGCCGTCGGGCAGGATGATGAAATACTTCGTCGCGTCGAGGAACTGTCCGGAGCCGAAGAGCGCGCCTCCGAACTGGTTCGAAAGAAAGCCCGCGCCCGAGCCTCCCGTGCCGTGCAGGATGAGAACGGCGTTGCTGGCGACGCCTGAAGCGTCGCGCTTCAGTTCGCCAACCGTGCGGTAATGCAGCTTCAACTCCGGCAAGGTCTCGCCGCTATCGAATTTGAAATCGCGGATGACGAAATCGCCTTCGACAGGTTGAGGGTAATTCGGCGCGCGCGTCGCATTCTGCGTTTGCGCGGAGGCGCCTATTGTGAGCAGAAGCAGCAATGGCAATATCATTCTTCGATTCATCGCTCTTTTCCTTATTTTTCTCTCCCACATTTTCCTGTTCCGGTTTTGCCGACAGGAAAATGCGGGAGAGGAAAATGTGGATGGATCACCTATCCATACTATCGGCCTCGACAACGACCTTTGTCGTCATCTCCTTGCCGTCAACCGAGAGCTTGACCAAATACGTCCCCGGATCGAGAGCGGGGCCGGCCAGAGCGCCGAAACGCCCGCCGCCACGGCCACCGCCGCCACCGCCGCCACCGCCGAATCCTCCCTGCGGCTGTCCACCTTGTTCCGGTTGCCCCGGTTGCCCCGGTTGCCCCTGACCGGCTTGAGGCTGGCCGGTCTGTCCTGACGGAGGCGGGATCTCAGGGTTAGCGCCCGGGGGGCCGCCCCTGCCGACGGGACGCGGCGGATCGCCCCGCAGGTTCCACATCACACGATTCAATCCGACTTCTTTAGTCGCGGTCAGATTGCGAACGACCCTGCCGGTGACGTCGGATATTGTGATTTTGACGTCGCCTCCGGGCGCCGATTTCAGGTAATAACTGATGGCGGTTCCAGGCGGCGGATTCTCTCCACGGAAGTACTTGACACCGCCGGCGTAACGGCTCAGCGATATGTCATTGAGCCATTGAGTTCCCGGTCGAACGTCTAAGAGGCGCACGTCGGCGGCGAGCGCCTTCTCGTCCAATTGCTGCAGCGGGGTGATGTCGTCGATGATCCAGACGCCGCGCCCGTGCGTGCCTACGATCAGATCGTTGTCTCGCGGGTGGATCAACAGGTCGTCCACGCGCACGGTCGGCAGTCCGGTCATGAACCTCTTCCACTCCGCGCCGCCGTTGAGTGAAACAAAGACGCCGAACTCGGTCCCAATGAAGAGCAGGCTCTTGTTCTTCGCGTCCTCGCGGATGACGTTGACGTTGCCCGCAGGCAGGTTGTTCGTGATCGAAGTCCAGGTCGCGCCGTAATCGCGGGTGACGAATATGTAGGGCTTGAGATCGTCGTTGCGGTGGATGTCGATGGCGAGGTAGCAGGTCGCGGCGTCGAAATGCGAAGGCTCGACGCGCGAGACCTGATAATTGCCGGCGACGCCTTTGACGTTGTTCGCCACGTTGGCCCAGGTAGCGCCGCCGTCTTTGCTCAACTGCACATTGCCGTCGTCCGTGCCGACCCAGAGCACGCCGGGCAGGACGGGCGATTCGGCGACTGTGGTGATGTTGCCGTAATTGGACACGCCGTCGTTCTTCGAAACCATCGGCTTGTCGCCGTCAACGCCCATGATCTGCAGACTGCGTCGGTCGATCTGCTTGGTCAGGTCGACGCTCGCCGTCCAGGTGTCGCCGCGGTCCAGCGATTTGAAGAGCTTGTTCGCCCCAACGTATACGACGCGCGGGTTGTGCGGCGAGAGCGCAATCGGCGTGTTCCAGTTGAAGCGGTACTGCTCGCCGATGGGAGGCGGGGGCACGATGTTACTCTGTAACGGATTGCCTCCGCCGAAGCCGCCTCCGGCCTGAATCATCTGCTGAATCATTTCCTGCGTGGGCTGTTGCCCTTCGCCCGATTCTCCGCCTGCCACCGCCGCCCCCGCTGCCCCCGCTTGAGGATTCGGCTGAGGCTGTTGTCCGGCCCCCTGTCCGCCTCCACGACCCGCCCCCGGACCGCGGGGACGCTGGGCCGCGCGCGGGCGGATTGATACGCTGCGGCCCGTCTTCAGATCGAGCCGCTGAACATTGCCGTTCTGCGATTCGGCGTAGACCGTCGTGTAATCGGTCGGGTCGATCTGCACATAAAAACCGTCGCCGCCGCCGATGCGGTACCAGTCGGCGTTGATGACGCCGCCGCCTCCTCCTCCTCCTCCTCCACCGCCGCCGCCGCCGCCGCGCGTCTGGTTAGGGCCGCACCAACTGCCGTTATCCTGCAGGCCGCCGCAAACGTAGTAAGGCTTTCGCATGTCTGCCGCGACCGCGTAGAACTGCGACGCCGCGATGGTGTTGACGAACTCCCAAGTCGCGGCCTGGTCGTAACTGACATTCAAACCGCCGTCGTTGCCCAGGATCAGGTGGTTGGTGTTATTCGGATTGATCCACATCGCGTGGTGATCGCTGTGCGCGATGCCCTGAACCACCTGGAATGTTTTGCCCCCATCGGTGGATTTGTGGAAGGGAGCGCCCATTGTGTATACGATCTGGTCATTCTTGGGGTCGATGCGAATCTGGCTGTAGTACATCGGGCGATTGTTGTTGTTGCTCATGATGCGCCAGGTCTTGCCCTTGTCATCCGAGCGCCAAACGCCGTTCCGCTTCGGGTCGGGCGGTTGGTTGGACTGCGCCTGCTGGCCGCCGCCTCCGCCCCCTCCTCCAAAACCACCGCCGCCAGTTTGCTCCTCACCGCCCCCGGCGCCTCCGCCAGCGCCGACTTCGATCTGCGCGTAGACGACATTCGGGCTCGAGCGCGAGACGTCCAGGCCGATGCGGCCCAACAGGCCTTCTGGCAAACCATTGCCTTCGAGCTTCGTCCACGTCTTGCCGGCGTCAGCCGTCTTCCAGATGGCGCTGCCCTGTCCGCCGCCATTGAAGCCCCAGGATGTGCGGCGGCGCTGGTATGAAGCGGCGTAAAGAATCTTCGTGTCGACCGGGTCGATCACAATGTCGGTGAAACCGGTGTCTTCGTCAATAAACTTGACGTTAACCCAGGTCTTCCCACCATCGGTGGTCTTGTAAATTCCGCGCTCTTTGTTCGGCCCGAATAGTCGCCCCAGCGCCGCGACGTAAACGGTGTTGGCGTCCTTCGGGTCAATTACGACTCGCGCGATGGTCTGAGTTTCCTTCAATCCGACGTTGACGAAGGTCTTGCCCCCGTCGGTTGATTTGTAGATTCCGTCGCCGAAACTGGAACTCTGCCTGTTGTTCGGCTCGCCAGTTCCTACCCAGAGAATGTTCGGGTCAGATTGGCAGACGGCGATGTCGCCGATTGAAGAAGTCGGGTAAATGTCGAAAATCGGCTCCCAGGTCGTGCCGTTGTTGACCGTCTTCCACACTCCGCCAGTCGCAAAACCCAGGTAGAATACGTAAGGATTGTTCTCGACTGCGGCGATGTCGTCGATGCGTCCGCCCATACTGGCCGGCCCTATCGAGCGCCAGCGGAATTTCTTCAAAATCGGGTCGTCGGATTGATTGACCGGGGTGGGAGTGGGACGGGCTTGCTGTCCCCCTTGTTGGGGCTGTCGGGCCTGCGACGAAAAATTCGAGGCTCCGTAAATCGCCAGGCATAATATGGCGCCGACGCGCGCTAGACGTAGTGTGTTTCGCATAGCGGGGATCCTTTCTGATGTGAAATTCGATCCAAACGGAATTTGATCACCGGTCAAAGCTACCGGGATTTGATCGTTTTTTATATGAGTGAATGAGAATACCGTGAACGCTATGAAGTCAACGGCTAAGACGCAACGAAAAGATTTTCGGTGACAATAATTCGCTTCCTGCGCGCAGGATTTATCATCTCGGACATTCTATCAACGCCCCAGATGATAAATCCTGCATGCAGGAAGCGAGTAGAAGCGGACGCAAATTAAAGTCGAATACAGTCGCCTACCCGAAGCGGCGACAGCCTTTGGGGCGCCGGCGCGCTTCATTTAACCGGAAGGATAATTTCGTGAGAATATGGGCGACGCCCTCTAGCGGACAATATGTAGGAGCTGTAAAAATGAACAAACCCGCGTATCCAGTGACGAAACAGATTTTTTGCGCCGCGATCTCGATCATCTTCGCGGCGCTTTTCGCGATGAGCGCTTCGGCCCAATCCGCCGACAAGATCGTCAAACAGGCAGTCAAAGCCATGACTAATGGCAAGGGCGAAAAAGCCCTTCGTGAGATCAGGTCGTGGCAGGTCAAAGGAACGATCACGAGCCTCAAGGACGACTCCTCCGGGGGCTATCGGGCCGCCACGGCGCAGCCCAACCTCTACGTCCGCGAGTTCGATCTGCGCGGATTGGAGGTGAGCGCGGGCTACAACGGCAAGTCGGCCTGGGCGCGCGATTCGCGCGACGGGCTGCGAACCTTGACCGGCGACGCAAGTCGAGACTTTCAGTCCGAGGCGCGCTACCGCAACGCCCGATGGCTGGATTACAAAAAAGAGAAATCAAAGCTTGCCCTCGGCGGGCAGGAGACGATCCAGGGGAAGCCCGCGAACGCGGTCGTTCTGACCACGGTCAAGAACGTCAAGATCAAGCTCTATTTCGACGCCGCGTCCGGACTGCTCATCCGCGAAGAAATACCTGCGGGGGAGATCACGCGCATCTTCGATTACTCCGATTTCCGGCCAGTCGGAAACCTGATGGAGCCGCACGCGGTCACCATCAGCGAAGGCGACGGGCGCTACGAGGTAAAGCTGGATCAGATCGTCCACAACCCTCAGATAGATCGCGCCGCTTTTGAATTTCCGCGGGCGTCGGGCGAGCCTTTGCCCGACATCCCGGCGTTATTGAAGGAGGTCGGGAAGAACGAAGACGAGATCGACCGCCTGCTTGAAAAATACACCTACACCCAGACTGTCACCGAACGGGAGCTTGATCAGAAGGGCCAGATGAAGGTCAAGGGTAGCGAGACCTTCGAGCTGACCTTTCACAAGGGCGCCCGCATCCGACGCCTGGTCGCCAAAAACGGCAAGCCCCTCTCGCCGAAAGAAGAAGCCGACGCGCAGAAGGACGTCGAGAAACGCATCCGCGAGATCGAAAAGAGAGAGGCTGAAAAGGAACGGAAAGAGCGCGAGGCCGCGCAGAAAGCGACTAAAAACTCCAACGCCAATACAAACGGCGATCCCGACGGCGATCAGCCAAAGGGCGCCCAGCCCGAGGGCTCCCAGCCTGAGGGCGCCCAAGAGGATGAACGCAAAGATCGCCCCTCGATCGCCGACGTGTTGCGGGCGTCGAAGCTGGTCAATCCGCGCCGCGAACGCTTCCGCTCGCGCGACGTGATCGTCTTCGATTTCGAGCCGCTGCCGGGCTATAAGCCGCAGAAAAACTATGAGAAGTTATTCGGCAAGATGGCCGGGGCGATCTGGATCGACCCGATAGACAAGCAGGTCGCACGCGTCGAAGCGCGGCTGGTCGAGGCGTACAAGATCGGCGGCGGAGTGTTGGCGTCTTTGAAGGTAGGCGCAAATTTCACGCTCGAACAGGAGCGCGTCAACCAGGAGATCTGGCTGCCGACGCGCGCCGAGATCAATTTAGGCGTCCGAGTGCTGCTCGTCAAAGGCATCAACATCAACCACACGATCACCTACGGAGATTACAAACGATTCAGCGTCGAATCCGAGAAAGAAAAGCTGAAAGACCCATCACAATCAGACAAAACACATAAGCCATAAATCCGGCGATGTACCCGAGACAATACAGGCCCCTGTACGAGCGGCGGCGGCGCGCGACCTCGCGAGAACGATTGTGAAGCCGATCAAAGGCGCCCGCTCGCCCTACGCGCGCAACGCTGTATCAATCGCTGACGCGGGCGGCGCCTTGTCAAGACGCCTGGGCGGTTTGGTCCAACGCTTCAAGCTCTCTGGGCCGCTGGCGCCACCTTTGCACACGGCAAGTCAGTGGAAATGCGGTTGCCTTGATAAGCCGGAAGCAATTTACCGCCTCCCGCCATGCGGCGGAGGGGCGGCGGCGTGTTACGCCGCAAAAAGGAAATCGGCGGTGATGAAAAGGGTGTGCCGAGTAATCCTGCCGCAAAGCGGTGAAATAACTATACTCCGGCGTTGGACCGACCGGAAACTGCAATCTATCGAGCGTCGCAACGCGCGACCAACCACAATAGCCGCTCGCGGTCATAGCCTCTATAACAGCGATCCACTTCATCGCCGCCCGACGAACTGTCAGATCATCAGATCAATGGAGGAAAACTATGAAGAACAAAGCACGGCTATTCATCTTACTCGCGCTGGCGCCGATTATCATCGGGCTCGCCGGATTCGATTCCACCGCGGATGCTCGACACCGTAGACATTGGCGTGACGTGGGGTTCAACAGATTTGGCCCATGCTGCCAGTTTCCGTGTCCGGCTCCGGTGGCCTGTCCGGCTCCGTGTCCGGTGGCCTGTCCGGCCCCCGCTCCTGTGATTTCGTGTCCGGCCCCGGCTCCTGTGATTTCGTGTCCGGCTCCGGCTCCTGTGATTTCGTGCCCGGCTCCGGCTCCTGTTGTCACGTGTCCGGCTCCGGCTCCTGTGCTGTCGTGTCCGGCTCCGGCGCCTGTCATTTCGTGTCCGACGTGTCCGTAATAACGCTACGACAAGATGTGGGTTTTCAAAAATGCAGACTCACCGCGACTTCGAATCGTGCTGAGAACGCTACCCACATCTTGTCGCGGCGCCGCTGCAGATGGATCGCGCCCGGCGTCGTAGCTGGCGCCGGGCTTGCTAACAACCTGTTGGAAATAAAGCGCCTTGATAAGCCAGAAGCAATTAACTCCCTCTCGCCAGGCGGCTGAGGGGCGGCGGCGTGAGACGCCGCAAAAAAAAGTGAATCGGCGGTGATGAAAAGGTTATGCCGAGTAATCCTGCCGCAAAGCGGTGAAATAACTATATTCCGGCGTTGAACCGACCGGAAACTATGCCCCAACGAGCGTTGAAACGCCCGGCCGACCACAATAGCCGCTCGCGGTCATAGCCTCTACGGCGCCCTTCCGTTTCATCACCATCCGTAAAACTGTTCAGATCAATGGAGGAAAACTATGACGAGTAGATCAAGGTATTTCATCTTAATAGCGCTGGCGCCGCTTATCATCGGGCTCGCCGGATTCAATTCCAGCGTGTTCGCGGATGATGACGATTGCTGCCCAAGGCAGATATGCCCGGTCGCATGTCCAGCTCCGTGTCCGCAGCCCTGTCCGGCTCCGGCTCCTGTGATTTCGTGCCCGGCTCCGCAACCTGTTGTCACGTGTCCGGCTCCGCAACCTGTTGTCACATGTCCGGCTCCGGCTCCTGTGATTTCGTGTCCGGCTCCGCAACCTGTTGTCACGTGTCCGGCTCCGCAACCGGTTGTCACGTGTCCGGCTCCAGCTCCAGTTGTGAAGCGCGTCACTACGACCTACATATGCTGCCCGGCCTCATGTCCGAAGCCTGAAGAACCGGCTCCGGTCATTGAAGAGAAGAAAGAGGAGCCTCCGCCGCCACCCGCGCCAGTTATGGAGCCTGAGCCGCTTCCCCCGCCCCCTCCGCCAGCTCCCAGGCCGCGCGTAGTGAAAAGCTAACGAGACTGAGGTCTCATCGTTTACCGAGATTGCCAGAAAGTCTGTTTAACAATACGCCATATGTCATATTTCACATGAAATATGACATATGGCATATTTCATCAGTAGACCTGGACTAAAGTCCGTTCCACATTTTCGAGGAACATTCATGCGCTGTTGCGACGCCATGAAGCAATGAGAATCTCATCCACAAAGTCACACGAAGAAACACAAAGGATTGATTTCATCTTCGTGATTCTTTGTGTGGCTTTGTGGATGATTTTATGAGGAGGAATCAAAATGAAACCCGCCATCAGCCTTATGCCGCGCATTGCCGTCGCGTCGGCGTTCGTCCTTGCAGCGATCGCAGTAGATGTCAAACCAGTGTCCCAATCAGGGTCCCAATCGTGGCGGCCCCCCGCCGACGCGCAGCGATGTCCGTCGAAATGGGGGGCAGACGACCAACGCGGCTCCGCCAATCACATGAAGCCGGAGGCGGTGCTTCGAGCGACGAAGCTCATTCGCACGGGCGAAGTGATCGAGATCGGCCACACACTCAACTCCCAAATGCCGTTCTTCGGAACGCGCCGATTCGACATGCATACCAAACGCACATTCATGAACCCGCAATCGAACCGACGCGGCAGTAATGAGGAACTCGTTGTCAGTGAGATCGGTCAGGTCGGCACGCAGTTCGACGGCTTCGCTCATCAAACTATAGGCGACAGCATGTATAACTGCTTCAAGGTTAACGAATCAGCCACTCGCAATGGGTTCGAGAAGCTCGGCGTCGAAAGGGTCGGCGCTCTCTTCACACGAGGAGCGCTGATTGACGTGGCCGGGTTGAAAGGGGTCAAGATTCTCCCTGACAACTACGAAATCACGGCGCAGGATATAGAGCAGGCTCTCGCAAGGCAAAACATGAAACTGGAGAAGGGCGACGCCGTAATCCTTCATACAGGATGGGGAGAACTCTGGGGTAAGGACAACGCCCGCTACGCCCGCGGGTGTCCTGGCATCGGCGTCGGCGCGGCTGAGTGGCTGGCCGCCAAGGACCCGATGCTGGTCGGGGCCGACAATATTTCAGTGGAAGTAAATCCCAATCCGGACCCTAAAGTCTCGCTCCCGGTACATCAGATCATGCTGGTTGTAAACGGCATTCATCTGCTGGAGAACCTGAAACTCGATGAGCTTGTGGCGAATCGCGTCTACGAGTTCGCGTTTATCATGCAGCCCCTGAAGATTCAGGGCGGCACCGGTTCGACAGTCGCTCCAATCGCTGTGCGTTGAGCGGGGCGCGCGCGAGACGCGCGGGGAGTTCACCGCCAATTTCCCTGCAACACGAAGCCGCCCCAGTAGTATGGCGCGCTCCAACGCCCCTGTCGCCACATTTCTTCCTGCGTGGCGCGCAGCGCGGCTGCGGGCGTCATCCGCTGAGGGCCCAGCGCCCGGCGATAGAATCGGCTCATCATCTCGGCCGAAGCCTGATCTTCTATTGACCAGAGCGTGACTATCACTCGCGCGGCGCCGGACGACAGAAATCCTCGCGTCAGACTCAACAGCCCTTCTCCGGGCGCATTCTTACCCAGGCCGGTGCGGCAAGCGCTGAGGACGACCAGTTCCGCCGAGAGCCTCAGACGATGAAGGTCCTGCGTCGATAACAATCCGTTAAGCGGTTGCCCTCGTTCGTCGACCAGGGAGAGCGCTATGGCCGACAAATCCGGATTCTCCGTGTTGATGACGGCATGCGTGGCGAAGTGAATGAAGCGATATTCGCCGAGCGTGGGGTCGAGCGCCTTTTCACGGCTGGCGGCGAAATTAGTGAAGACCTTGCTGTCGGCTGCCAGCGTGGCGATCCGCTGCGCCTCCCAATCTGTCGCCGAAAGTCGGCTCAGCGCTGGCAAGGCGCTCGCGTTGGCGTGCGAAGATTTGCCACGTCTGGTTTCTCCCGCTTGCGGCGCCGCAGGATTCCGGCGACCGGCCAGGACCACACGATCGTCGGCGGCCGAGAAGACCGGGTCGGCAAAAACTATGATGCTGCGTTCGGCTGGTCTCCGCAAATCCGTTTGCCGCATTATCTCCGCCAGCGCCGAGGCCGATGGCGCGACGATAACTTCATGATCGACGATCAGCGGAGTGTAGGAAGCGGTGGGGCTGGGGGACGGGGCGACGGGGCGACGGGGCGACAGGGCGACAGATCGAGAGTCCGTCCCTCTGTGATTCTGTCCCTCCGTCCCTCCTTCGCCCTGACGCCCCGTCGCCCCGTCGCCCCGTCCCTCCACCTCGGGCGAGGGGAGCGCGGCGAACGGCACAAATTGCAAAGCGCCTTGAGGAGCGATGAGCAGGCGTTTGCCCGCCAATTTTTCGGCTATGGGCGAGAGCAACATCCGGCTCAGCTTCCGGGCCTCGACTTGGAATTCGGCGTCCGACCGGGCGATCAGTTCGCGGCGACGCGGCCCGCTGACTCGATTTCTCGCGGTCAGCAACTCATAAACGCGCTGCGCCGCCGCTTCAATCTCAGCGCGTTTCGGCAGGAGGCGGCTTTCGACGCCGGTCGAGGTCACCAGCCAGAGGTAACTGCGGTCGTCTTCGGCGGTGTCGGCTGTCCCGAGCGCATATTCGATCAGGACCGTATTTTCGTCGAGCAACCGCCGCTGAATTTCATCCGCGCGCAGCGGCCGCGCGGCGCCTAGTTCCGCGTCGCTCGCGCCCTTGCTGGCGAGCAAGTCGAGCAAGTTGCGCGCTCTGGCGCGTTCGCTAACATACAGCGCCTCGGAGGCGTGGCCGGCGCCCGGCTCAAGAGCGTCGAGGCGCATCAGCAAGTCGACGTAGACTTCGTAGAACTCCTGCACCTGCGCGAAGTAGTCTATGCGAAGACTATGATTGACGCTTGTCATTTGAGTCGGCTCGGCGCCTTCAACCCTGGACGATTCGTGGATCTCCACTGCGCGCCTGATCAAGTCGATCGCCTCCCGCAGTTCGCCCGCGCGCCGCGCCAACACCGCCAGGCCCAGGCGCGCGCTGGCCTCGCCATTACGGTTGTCAGAAGGCAGACTGAGCTTAAGGGCCTCCTGAAAACGATCCTTGGCCGTCGCATACGCTTTCAGCCTTATATCGATCCCGCCCAAATACAAAAGCGCTTCGATCTGACCGCCGACGTCATTGAAGTCGCGCATCGTCTGAAGCGCCTCTACCACCATCGCGCGCGCATCATCGTAGCGTTCCAGGCGAAAGTAGGCTTTCCCCAAACCGATGCGCGTGCTGGCGGCGCCTTTCGCGTCTTGCGCCTCCTGCCTGAGACGTAGAGACTCTTTAAAACTCTCCAGCGCCAACTGATTCTCTTTGCGATGGATGCGCACCCATCCGATGCCGTAATGCAGCCGCCCTGCGCCGACTCGATCCATCATCCTCTGTCGCGTTTGCAGCGACTGCTCGAAGTTCTCCAACGCCTGATCCAGGGCGCCGAGATAATAGTAGCTGAATCCCATGCCCCCCTGCACGAGAGCTATTCCGAAACTGTCCCGCATCTCCCGCATCAATTCGAGGGCGCGCTGGTAAACGGCGATGGCCGCCTGGTTGGCGCCCGACAAGCGACGACAAAATCCGGCCCCGAAAAGCGCGAAGCCCTCTTCGTACCTGTCGCCGACTTCACTCCATAGATCGCGCGCCTTATCGTATTTATCCGCCGCCAGTCGCGCCGTCTCGCCGGTGTTTCGCGCTCTCAAAGCCTCGGCCTCGGAGATCAGCTTTTCGGCGGCGCCCCGTTTCTCGTCCGTTGGGGTCGCAGCGCGCGGCTCCGTCAACATAACTCGGTAATGTCCGCGTACCGAGGCGATTTGTGACTCAATTTGTAACCGGTAGGCGCCCGAACTCGGCGCGATCAGCGAGGCGTTCTCGGGACCGTGGATGCTGTTCAGTCGATCGATGCGGGTCAGTAGTTTGCCGTCTTCTCCAAAGACCTTCACAAGCACATCGATTCCCCGCTGCTCGACGAGGGCCTGAACAAACTGCCCCGCTCCAAGAGTGAAAGAGTAGCAGTGTTTTTCGCCTACTGACGGCTCCCGGTCGATCGTTTTGCCGAAAGGGAGCGTCTCACAGACGGGGGGTTGCGCGGGGGAAGATTGCGCCGCCTGCCCTGGGAGCGCAGGCATCCCTGCCTGCTTGCTCCGGTCTGGGAGCGCAGGCATCCCTGCCTGCTTGCTTCGGTCAGTCAGTCCTTGTTGGAACCCCGCAGACAGGTATGCCTGCGCTCCCGGGGCCGCCCCAAGGGCCAGCAATAAAATCAAGGCCAGCGATCCGAGTTTTGCTATATGTCGAACCATAGCTTTTTATTGAAAGGCGGATGACCTATCGGGCGCCTATAATTACATCGTAAAAAGCGGGCGCCTCGCCATTGCGCCAAAGTCGAAGACGGTACTTTTTCAGGGGGACTCGACGCAGATCGAGCGTAACTTGGAGTTTGACGCCGTCATGACTGAAAGCGGCGCTTGACAGTAAAGGCTGTCCGAACGCGCCAATCAGGCTGACATTATATTTTCCGGGAGCGCCGGTCTCCGGCAATTGCAAGACCAGGCTTGCGCGCGTGGAGGGTAAAGAAATGACTTTTTCTCCGGGCGACGCATCGTCCAGCGTCCCTGAGGATTTTGGCCCCCCCATCCCCGACGACTCCTGGCTCGCAGTAGTCAGTCCTTCCCTCTGCGACCGGCGGAAGACCTGGTAACTATCCAAATCGACGTCAATAATCTCGGGGCGCGGCGAGGAAATCCCTGATGATTTCCTTGCCCAGGTTCCCCCCCGACCATTCCCCGTCAGCTTCGGAATCGTGGCGATTGCGATGGCCGCAACCGGGGGCGACGCCGATTCTCCGGCGCCGCCGACCCTGGCGTCGGGAGAGGCCAAATCCCCTATTTGCAAGGTTTCGGACGCAGGCTCGCGCCAAACCAATCTGGGGATGATAGAGAACGACAACAAAATCAAAATCACCGTCGCCATCGTCGTCGCCGAACGCTTCGAGGTTAAGAATGAAAGCAGTCGCATCGTCCATGTGATCTCGTCGGGCGCCGGCCTGCATTCAGCCAACGCCTGGCGATATTCACCGAAACATTCCGAGCACTCGAACAGGTGCTCGATCAAAATCCCATCGGGGGCATGGCGGCTCCTCACTATTTTAATGATCTTGCCGGGAGGCGGACAGCCGATCCGCTGAGGATTTGGAAAACGCGCGGCGTAATATCGCCGCGCAAGCGACGCCAGATCTTCCGCATCCAGATCCCTAATATTGTTCCCTTCAGTCTCCATTTGTCACTCCTTCTCATAATTCCGGCCCCAACTAAAACGGTTTAGTTAATAGCTAAAGTAAGTCGAATTCCGCTGACTAAGCGATGAGGCTCGCGCCTGAAAAAAGCGCACTAATTACAAGAATGCAAAAAGTTCAAAAACAAGGTTGGGGGACTTAAGGTCGCCGAGATTGCTCATACGCAATGCAGCCTGGCGCAGTTACGAAATGTTACGCATCGTCAGTAGCCGATGCGCTGGACAGGCCGCGCTGACAGAAGAGATTGTCCAATCCGCGCGCTATACCGACCCAAGCGACATCGGGGCACGGAGAGGCGCAGTACCGGGAGCGGGAGCGGGAGCGGGAGCGATAGTCTCCACGGTTGACCGAGAGCTATCGCTCCTGATACTGCGCCAATGTCGCATGGTTCAGTTGCAGGTCGGCGTAGGACTTGTTTTGACCGCCCTACAGCAGTCACAAAAGACCTAAGTCGACCACGCGAACATAATCCCAGAGATAGAGCCGCACCTCCTTTGAAAACTGCGCGCCATCCCTCCCACAACCTGGTCGCCGGCCGCGCGATTGCCGCGGCCTGGGCCTGAGTTGCTGGCTGATAGATATAGAAACACCGGCTGAGGGTAACGGCCAAGGACGCACGGCTGCCACTGCTGACGCGCTAGAGACTTCATGCGGCGCCAGGCTCTATCTCAGCAAAGGGTCTACTTCCCTTCATGATATAGAGGGGTTGAGAAGGGCAAAATGCCATCCGATTCGCATTTTTTTCGCCCGCGGCGCCGCTATCACACGATTCACAGGTGAAGGGCGAATTGGAGTTCAAGCGGATTCCCCGGCGACGAGGCGCGCGCGCAAGACGACAATCAGCAAAAGGCCCAATTTATGGTCTCAATGTGTTAGGAGAGTGATTGGCATGAGAGTGGCGTTCTAGGCCGGCGTGGTCTTGTTTTGACGGTCCCACACCAATCAAACAAGACCTACGCCGACCACGCGGGCATAATTCAGAGATAGAGCCGCGCCTCCTTTGAAAACTGCGCGCCGTCCCTCCCACAACCTGGTCGCCGGCCGCGCGATTGCCGCGGCCTGAGCCCGAGTTGCTGGCTGATAGATATAGAAACACCGGCTGAGGGTAACGGCCAAGGACGCACGGCTAACACCGCTGACGCGCTAGAGACTTCATGCGACGCCAGGCTCTATCTCAGCGAAGGGTCTGCTTCCCTTCATGATGTAGAGGGGTTGAGAATGGCAAAATGCCATCCGGTTCGCAAAATATTTTTTTTTCCCGCAAGATAAGCATTAATTAGCATGTGGAATGTATCAGGCAGAACGTGATACGCTACGTACGTGTTCGAGGGATTGTTTGTACATAAAACCTGGAATAGAAAAATAATCGCGCATCGGGATTTGAGGTGGAGCATTGCTTCTATTGCGCTCTCGCTGGGGCTGCTGTTTATGGGGTCGAGCAGTGCGATTTTCGCTCAGGGCGAGAGACGGAATCAACGGCGTGAGAGACACAAACCTCGCCCGGAAATAAAGCGTGAAGCCTACAAACGTCGCCCGAAAAAAGAATCCGAAGCCTATAAACGTCGCCCGGAGAAAGGCGCCGAAGCCTATAACCGCCGCCAGAAAAAAGAATCCGAAGCCTACAAACGTCGCCCGGAGAAAGAGGCCGAAGCCTACAACCGCCGCCTTGAAAAAGAGCGCGACAATCGCAAACGCCTACCGGGGAACAGTTTAAATAATTCGAGCGCGCGCGAAGAATCGGAAAGAGAGCCTGAGTCTCGCAGACGCGGATGGGAGATGGAGCGGGAGGGGCGAAAACGGTTCTCGGATTGGCAGCGTGAGACTCGAAAACGTGATGCGGAGTGGCGGCGCGACGATCGGAAGCGTTACGAGGAAGAAAGGCGGGAAGCCTTCAAGCGAAAGCGCGAATGGATAAAAGAGGCTCGTAAGCTGCGCTGAATCAAAGCAACATACATTATACCGGTTTTCAAATGTATGAAGACCGTTAGGCGCCGCAGGGCGCCGTAGGACACAGAGAAATCATTATGTTCTGCGGCGCCCTGCGGTGTTCTGCGGCGCCTATTCATCCAAATGAAAACCGCCAGGGAATCATCGCTAAACTTTGAACTCCATGCTCTCCAAATCTATCTTCAATCGCTTCAGCCCTACGCCCATATTACGCAGACCATCAAGTCTGCTTTCGGGCACTTTGAGACTGGAGACCAAGACCTCGCTGACGCGGTGTGAACTGATCAGCGCAGGCAGGTCGTCGCTGCTGAAGATTCGATAGCCCCGCAGCAACCTCCCGGCTTTCCGAGCGTCATCGTCAATGAATCCGACCGGTTGGTAACAATAGGCCGGATTATTCAACAACTCCCTGATCAGGAGCTCGCCGCGATCTCCGGCCCCGTAAATCAACACCGGCCTGGCGTCGGGCGACGGTTGTCTTAGTCCGGCGATCAGCGCCGCAATCAGCCGGAATGAGACGCGGCTGGCCCCGACGAAGACGAGCAACAGCACGCCGTTGAGGATGAAAACGGCGCGCGACGGCCCGTGGAACTCGTAAAAGAACAATACGGCCAACCCGCTGACTGCCGACCCGACGAAGACCGCGACGGCCAGGATGGCTAATTCGTTGACTCCGGAGTAGCGCCAGATGCCTTTGTAGACTCCGCAGATCAGGAAAGACAATATCTGAATCGCCACGAGCGGCGGCAGGGTCCTGATGAAGATCGCGATCTGCTCGCCGGGCGGGTCGCCGTCGAACCTGAGCAGGTAGGCGCTGTAATAGGCCAACGCCACAAGAACAGTGTCGAGCAGGATTTCAAAAATCCGTCTGCGATGCGAAAAGTTTTCGAACGGGTCGACCAAAGTTCCGCCCGCCTCCTGATTCAAAATCCGGCCCTGCTCGTATACGCCCACTTTGCCCAGATAGAGACCGATGAACAGGACGCTCAATGCGAAGCCCACGATCAACGCCATGGCGCCCCAAATCGCCATTTGTCTGACCGCCAAAGCCAGCGCGCCCGAGAGGGCGGCGAACAGATACAACAACAGCGTCGCGCGGCGCTCAGACATCCCCAGCGCGACCAGTCGATGCGAGGTGTGATCGCGCCCGCCCTGCGAGACGGGGCGGCCTGACAGTTTGCGCGTCACAGCCACCACCAATGTGTCGAAGATCGGGATCGTCAAAATCAACACCGGAGTCGCCAGCACCGAGACCAGGTTCCGCGCCCGTCCGAAGTCGCTTAACAGCGCTATCCCGCTCAGGGAGAGGCCAAGGAACATCGATCCGCAATCACCCATGAAGATCGAGGCGGGATTGAAGTTGAACCGAAGGAAGCCCGCGACGGCTCCGGCCAGAATCAACGGCAGCGCGGCGTCTGCGGTCTGCCCGTTGACCAGAAAGCTAATCGCCAAAAAGGCGCAGGCAATCAGCGAAATTCCGCTCGCCAATCCGTCCATGTTGTCTAGCAAGTTAATCGCGTTCGTGATTGCGACCAGCCAGAAAATGGTTAAGAAATCGGCGCCCCAACTCGTCCAGACCGTCCCCGGCAGACGCAGCCCTCCGAAGACCACGACCGAAGCGGCGACCACTTGCATAACGAGTTTGACGTAGGGTTTGAGCTGCCTTATGTCATCGACGAGCCCGACGCCGAACAATAGGGTGGATGCGATCAATATCGGATAGGCTCTTGAAAGATCGTGCGCAAAAATGAAACATCCGATGACGAACGCCAGGTATATTGCGACTCCGCCCATCATCGCCGTAGGCCTGCTGTGCCAGCGATCTCTCCGGGGGGCGGCGACTATTCCCAGTCGAAGAGCCCAATGCCTGACCAGGAATGTAAATATCAAACCAAGCGCCACTGTGACGGCAACCCCCGCGCCAAGCCTTACCATAGTTTCTCCCAGGGGGACCGAAATTTATCGCTTAAGACTTATTGGTTTACAAAATTTCTAGAGGGAAGTTCGCCGCTTTAATGGTGGGAGTGTCAAAAGCTCATGCCGACTGCCGCCGCCGCGTGTGACGCCGCCAATCCAGAGCGTTGGTAATCTATTACACTTTCCAAAATCTCGTCCAAATCAACTGTCGGCCGATATTCGATAAGTTTGTGTATCTTGGAGAGGTCGGGGACGCGCCGCAACATGTCCTCGAAACCTTCCTCATAAGCCTGATCGTAAGGCGTGAAGACGATACTGGAATCGGAGCCGGTCAATGATTTGATCTTCTCGGCAAGTTCGAGAATCGTCACTTCCCTGTCGCTGCCGATGTTATAGACCTCTCCGACGGCATTCCGGCTCTCGATCAACCGGATCAACGCCCCGACCACGTCCGAAACGTGCGTGAAGCAACGGGTCTGAGAGCCGTCGCCGTACACGGTTAGGTCTTCGCCCGCGAGCGCCTGTCTGACGAAATTGGGGATGACCATCCCGTATCGACCGGTCTGGCGCGGGCCGACGGTGTTGAAAAGGCGCGCGATGACTGTCGGGACCTTCCTCTCTTTCCAGTAGGCTACGGCCAGGAACTCGTCAATCGCCTTTGAGCAGGCGTAACTCCACCGGCCCTTGTTAGTCGCCCCCATCACCAGATCGTCATCCTCGCTGAAAGGAACGCGGTCGCGTTTGCCGTATACCTCCGAGGTCGAGGCGATCAGAACCCGCTTGCGCTTCTTGGCTGCGTGGTGGAGCACGACCTCCGTGCCGTGAACGTTGGTTTCTATCGTTTTGACCGGACTTTCGACGATCAGCCTGACGCCGACCGCCGCCGCCAGGTGATGGACCGCGTCGCACAGATCGACCAACTCGGCCACCAGATGGTGGTTCGTCACCGAATCCAGATAGTAATGTAATTTCGACAGCCCCTTGATCCGCCCAATGTTCTCCATAGAGCCGGTCGAAAGGTCGTCAATGATGTAGACTTCGTCGCCGCGTTTCAGGTGCTCTTCCGCAAGATGCGACCCGATGAACCCGGCCCCTCCCGTGATCAAAACTTTCATTTTATCCTTCTCCTATAGGTCATGGATCAACCCACGATATAGATTTTCGATATCGCCGACCAACCGCCCTTTTGACAATCTCGACGAGACAAAAGCGCGGCCACGCTCCCCCATCTTGCGCCGCAGGCAGGGACGTTCAATCAAATACTTCAATCCGTTCGTGAACGCCTCGACGTCGCGGCTCGGGGCGGTCACCCCGTGATCCCAGACCGTGAATCCGTCCAGCGTCTCCCGGCGACGTCCCATCAGATCGGCCACGCCGCCGACCTCGGTCGAAGCCGCCGCGCAGCCACAGCGCATCGCCTCGATCAGCGCCAGAGGCGTCCCTTCGTTCAACGAGGTCAGCGCCGCGATGTCGAATTCAGCGTAAAGCGACGCCGCGTCGCCTCGAAACCCGGTGAAAATGACGCTTCCGTCCAGGCCTGCGGCCCGCGCCTGCGTCTCAAGCTTCGCGCGCAGATGACCGTCCCCGACGATCACAAAAGCCGTCCCGGCGGCCTTCATTTTCGCCGCCGATTCGATCAGCATCGCGTGATTCTTGACCTCGCATAATCGCCCGACGACGCCGACCAGAACGTCATCGGCGCCGACCCCAATCTCTCTTCGCAACCGTCCGCTTCGGGAATCGATCTCATCGAAATCGATTCCGAGAGGAATGACCGTGAATTGCTCGAATCTTCCGACTTTGAACGAGCGGCAGATTTCGTCGCGCTGCCGCTCGCTTATGGCGACGATTCGATCGGCGCAGAGCCTGGCCAGCGCGCGCTCGATCGCGATAAACAGCCTTGTCTTCGCCGCGCCGTAATAGCTGTGGAAGACGTGTCCGTGATAGGTGTGAACTACTCCGAGTTCCCGCGGGCGCAGCCGGAGAGCCGCCGGAGTGAGCCATTTGTATATCGTCGCCGCCACGCGCCCCACGGCCCCGGCCTTGGACTTGTGCGTGTGGACGATGTGAGGTTTCAGTCGGAACAGCTCGCGCAGGATTTTGAAGATGACGACGACGTCGCCGAGGCTCAATTCGCGGCCCATCTCCTCAATAACTATCGGCTCCACGCCAGCGGCCCGCGCGAAGTAACTCATATCGCCCTCGCTCTCGGGAACGACGCCGGTAATGAGCGTCGTCTCGAAACGCCCCGGATCAAGCCCCGCCGTCAACCACGTGACATGTTTAGCCGGGCCACCAACGTTGAGCCGGTCGATAATTCTAACGACGCGTATTCGCTCCACCATTCTGTCAAAGCAGCCACAGAGACACAGAGACACAGAGGAAAACCGGAAAAATCAATGGCGATGTCTTTTTTTCGCGTCTTCTCTGTGGCTCTGTGGCTCTGTGGCAAAGCCTTTGTCCCCAAGTTGTGTGTCCCGATTTAGATAAATTCGCGATGCCATAATTCCAGCATCAACAGATTCCAGAGATGGAACGAATGATCGGCGCGTCGCCCCAGATGCTCGCCGACCAACCGCCTGACCTCCGACTCGCGGAAATATCCACGATCGAGCGATCGCCTCGAAAGCAGCGCGTCGCGCAACAGGTCGCTCAGCGGCCCTCGGAACCATTGCCCGACCGGAACGCCGAATCCCATCTTGCGCCGGTTGACGTTCTCAGGCGGCAGCATATCGGCGAACGCCCGCTTGAGCAGGCTCTTCAATCTCCCGCCGCGAAATTTGATCTCGACCGGCAGTCGGGCGGCGAACTCCATCACCTCGTGATCCAGAAACGGGGAACGCGCCTCCAGGCCGTTGGCCATCGAAGTGATGTCGACCTTCGCCAGCAGGTCGTAAGGGAGATACGACGCGACATCAATGGCCATCGCGGCGTCAATAGGGTGGGTTGGGGAATGAGTCGGCGACGATCCGTCAAACGGCGCATTCAGCGATCCGCCATGTCCGTTCAGTAGGGTGCTGAATTCGGGGCTGTAGAGTCGCGGCTTCGCTTCTTCCTGAAAGGTCTTCAGCCATCGCGGATAGCGTTCTGCCATCGGCTGCGACGCCACAGCCAGAAATCGGCGCGCCCGTCGCGCGCGGCTCTTCGGGTCTATCGAATCGGGAATGACGCGGCTGAGAACGCGCGCGGCCGTCGCCGCGCCGGGAACCGAGCGCATGCGCTCAGCCAGATAATTGGCCAGATAGCGCTCGTATCCGGCGAAGCTCTCGTCGCCGCCGTCGCCGTTTAAAGCCACGGTCACGTGACGGCGGGTCATCTGCGCGACGTAAAAAGTCGGTATCGCAGACGAGTCGGCGTACGGCTCGCCGTAATGCCTGACCAGTTTGGGCAATATTGAGAGCGCGTCAGGCTCGACTATGAACTCGTGATGATCGGTCTCCCAGCGCCCGGCGATTCGTCGCGCGTGCGCGGTCTCGTCGTAAGCGGACTCGTTGAACCCGATCGAGAACGTCTTGACCTTCGCGGCCGAGAGTCGCGCCATCAACCCCACGACGACGCTCGAATCGACGCCGCCCGACAGAAAGGCGCCGAGCGGAACGTCGCTGATCATCCGCAACCGCACGGCCTCGGTCATCTTCTCGCGCAAGACCTCGCAGGCCTCGTCTTCGCCGATTCTGAGTTTGGGTTCGTAATCGAGAGACCAATAGCGCTCGATTCGTTTTTCAAAGCCACTCAGTTTCAAATCGAGCGTCAGGTAGTGGGCGGGCGGCAATTTGTAAATGCCTTTGAACGCGGCCCTCGGCGCGGAGACGTAACCGTAACCCAGATAGGCGTCAATCGCCCGCGGATCGACATCGCGCGGAAGGCGCTCGTAGGCCAATAGCCCTTGCATTTCCGAGGCGAAGAGAAAATTGCCGCCGAATTGAGCGTAAAAGAGCGGCTTTTTACCGACGCGGTCTCGCGCCAGGAAGATCCGCCGCCGCCGCCGATCCCAGATTCCGAAGGCGAACATTCCGCGCAGTCTGGCCACGCAACCTGTGCCCCATTGCTCATAGGCGTAGATGATCACTTCCGTATCCGTGCGTGTGCGGAAGCCATGGCCCAGGCCCTCAAGCTCTCGGCGGAGTTGTTGGAAGTTATAGATCTCGCCATTGAAGGTAATCTGTATGTCGCCGCGCGCGTTCGACATCGGCTGGCGACCAGATTCGGAAAGGTCGATGATAGAAAGGCGGCGGTGCCCCAACGCGCAGCGATCATCCGACCAGACTCCATAGTCGTCAGGTCCGCGATGAGCCTGGGAGTCAATCATCGGTCTCAATCGAGACTCAAGCGACCCGCCGGCGTCTGAAACTATTCCAGCAATCCCACACATATGCGAGGATCGAGGATCGAGGATCGAAGGTCGAGGATCGCCATAAGCGCGATGACTCGATCTTCTATCCTCGATCCTCGATCTTCAATCTTCGATCCTCAATCCTCAATCAGCGGCATTCCGAGTAGAACCGATCGAGGGCGATGATCATCGCCTCACTGACTATGCGCTGAGCCTTCCAATGCGTGCGGCGCCAATTCCTGGTCAGTTCTTCTTTGTCTTCCGGCGAGTAGCTTACGGCTAGGGCGATGCCATCTCTTTCGAAAAACCTGCGGGCCAGGCTGCCGAAGTAGCGGCTGTCTTCGGGGTGCGTGACATACTGAGCGCTCTTCCATCCGTTGGCTTTCACGAACTCCACGATCTTCGGCAAATCCGCCCCGCCGCAGGGCGCGAGCGGCAACCGCATCGAGATGACGTCTTCGGCGGGAACGCCCTGCGAGATCAGGCTGTCTCGCACGTAATCGCTCGGATAGAGGTCCTTTGAGACCTGAGAGCTGACGCAAACGATCTTGCGCGCCAGGCCCCGCCGGTACAAATCAATGACGTATTTATCCGCCGCCGAATGTTTGGAGATCGCGCCGTAAAGTATGACGTCCGATTTCGCCACGCTCGCCGGCGCGATCAGCAACGCCGGCAAAGTGAAGAAGAGCGCGACGCAACCGGCCGCCAGGAGCCCCAGCGAAATCAACACGCGACGCGCCCATCTTTCCCTCAGATTAATCATTGCCACCCGCCAACCAGCGTGTTTGCCCACGAACCGAATTCGCGCACGGTCACATAGACATCATCCCGGCGCGACCACCAGGCCTGAGGCGTCCATTCGGGAGAGCCTGTGGGCACGGGCGCCGAACAAAAGCTGCGGTCGGGCGCCGCCCCCTCAACCGTGTACGTCGCCCTTCGCGAATGAAACGCCGAGGTGACGATGATCGCCGAATTCCACCCGCGTTCGCGCATCAGATCGTCCAGCGCTCTGGCTTCCGCGCGAGTGTTCAGGGTTTCGCAGATCATGGAAATCTTTTCTTCGGGCACGCCCTGACTCATCACGTACCTCCGCGCGGCCTCGCCGGTGTGAAAGCCCCAGGGGTAGGTTATCCCGCTGACGACGACGTTGTCCGCCCACCCCTGGCGCCAAAGCTCGGCGGCTCTCTTCTCGCGGTTGCAGCGATTGTCTCCGCCTAGCGCGACGATCACATCGGACTTGACGAGCCTGTCTTCTCGAATCAACCCTTCAGCAACCTTGTTGAGTAAGACAGGCGTCAGGAAATAGGCCGCCGACAAGCAGGCGATGGCGACAGCTCCCCATCGCGCGAGCTTTGACTGCTTTAAATTGCTTAAAGAGGCCAGTGTCGTATTCATATTACGTATGCCGTATTTCATATGTCATACGAAATATGGCATATGGAATATGAAATATGAAATTATGATCTCGCCGGCTTGCGCCCCGTCGCGCACCATCCGTAATTCGGCCTGACGACTATCGCTTCCAGCCCCGCGCGCCGCATCCACCCTTCGACCTCGGCGCGCGTGTAGCGGAACTCGATCGGCGCCGACAGGCGGTCGAACTGATCGTTGACGCAAACGCGAAACGGGTACTTAGCGTACTGCTTCATTGGCAGGCGTTCGGCGACCTCGGTCAACCCCGCCGCAAGAAGCAATCGATAAGGCCAGACGAAGCCCGCGAAAGCGATCGCCGCGGCCGGGAAAGACAAGCCGTAAAGTAGCCGGTGGGGAATGCGCGTTGTGACCCGGCGGGCCGCCGTGACCAGAGACAGCAAGGCGCGTTTAACCGGCTGATTCTCGGGCATCCAATAAAGGTAGATGTGAATCCACCCGCCCGGTTTTACGTATCTCAGCAGACTGCGGAACGCCGATTCCGGGTCTGGCAGATGGTGCAGTACGCCGATAGAATACGCCATGTCGAAGCTCTCAGGCTCGAACGGCGGATGGTGGACGTCGGCTTGCGCGACTCGCACATTGTTGAGGCTCCGGTTGTTGGCTTTCGCGACTTCGACCGCAGGGCCGATGTCGACGGCCCAGACTTCGGCGCCGTTCTTCGCGGCGTAATGGGCGTGCCGCCCCGCGCCACAACCCGCGTCCAGCACGCGCTTGCCCCGAAAGAAGTCGGGAGTGTGGGGCGACATGTATTCCAGGAAGTTTTGCTCCCACTGTTGATACATCTCGGGGAAACGCGACCACTCGTAACCGAAGCTTCGGGCGGTGGCGACCTGACGCCGATCCACGCCCGAACGAAGCGTCTTTCCGTCGAGCGCGTCACGCATTGACGATAACAACATGCGGGGAATGCCGTTTCTGATCGAGAAGCGCTGTCCGCACTGCTGACACTCAAGGGCGGACTCGGCGTCGCGGTCGAATGAAACGGACTTCGCCAGCAATTTCGCCGAGCATTCGGGGCATCGCAGCGCGTCAAGCAATGCCTGCAAATCGAGATCTTCGCGCATAGGTTTATTGCCCGACATTCCCTGTTTCTTTGATTGCCGCTTCAAACGGCGCCACGAGACGGGCTTCGTCGGGTAAATCCGGGCGCGTCTTTTCAAAGATCAATTCAAGATCGCCGGAGTCCAACGCCCTTCTGCGTCTAGCCGGCACACCGGCAAACAGCGAATAGCTCTCCTGCAGCGGCCCAGTCACCACCGCCCCGAGCCCGACTATCGAGCAGTCGGGGATTCGCGATCCCGGAGCCATGCGAATCTCGGATCCGATGTAACAGTAGTCTCCGATCTCGATTCCAACGCCGCTCTTGCGATTGTGCGTCCACAGCGACGAGTTGCGGCCCCCGATGATCGACCGCCGCCCGATGCGAACCCTATCGGTGAAATCAATGCGGTGCTCGGCCGTGATTACCGAGCCATAGCCGAGATAGAAAGATGAATCCGGCTGAGGCGCCGCGTCGTTATCGGGGATCGCGTTGATGACGTTGAAGCGCAGGACCTGTGAATAGTCGCCCAGATGCAGCCGGTCGCCGCCGCGAAACAGGTTCAGGGGTCCTATCTCGACGTAGCGGCCAATTGAAACGTCGCCGCAGCGCAGGAACGCGGCTCCATGGCCGACCTTGCTGTCATCGCCTATCTCGAGACTCGCGCAATCCAGGAGCGCCAGGCCTATTCGAACCCGCCGCCCTACTCGGAACCCGAACAGATGTCTGTACGCAAATCGCTTCAGCGGGCCGGGCATTAACGAAGTAAGCGCGAGGCCGAACAACCGGAGACGTCTTCTCATAAACCGTGGCTCGAAGCGATTATGAACACCGCATTTACTTGACTAAACTGAGGCTTTCCAACTCCGCGGTCGCCTGGGCTACCTTGTCGCTCGCTTCCTGCCGCTTCACCCATTCGAGCAACTCGGGTATGCCATGCTCGATCGAAACCTTCGCCTCGTAACCGAGCAGCGCGCGGGCGCGAGTGATGTCGGCTACGCAGTGACGGATGTCGCCTTCGCGGTATTTGCCTGTGATCTCCGGCTCGAGCTGTTTGCCCAGCCCCTCGGCCAACATCTTCATCACTTGTATGACCGAAGTCGCCTTGCCCGTGCCGACGTTAACGGCCTGGTAATCGGCGCGGTCGGTTTCGAGCGCCAGCAGGTTGGCCTGAACGATGTCGCTGACGTGAACGAAATCGCGCGTCTGTTCGCCGTCTTCGAAGACCATCGGCTTCTGGTCATTCAACAGCCGCGAAGAGAAGATGGCGCAGACGCCTGTGTAAGGATTCGACAGCGCCTGGCGCGTCCCGTAAACGTTGAAGTAACGCAGCGCGACCGTCGGTATGCCGTAAGCCCGCCCGACGACCAGGCAGAACTGCTCCTGGTCCTGCTTCGTGACCGCGTAGACCGACGTCGGAACCAGCGGCTTTTCTTCGGTGGTTCCGACCGGCGTCAAAACCGCGCCGGTTCGGGGGCAGAGCGGTTCCCACTGTCGTTCAACCAACTGGCTCGCCGGACGAATAGGCGGGTAAACGGTCTCGCCGTTGGCGTTGCGATAAGCCCCTTCGCCATATATTGACATCGATGAGGCGACGATCAATTTACGAATTTGTGACCTTCGATTGACAAGCGCCTCGAGCAGCACGGCCGTGCCCAGGTCGTTCGCCCTGACAAATTTCTGTATTTCATACATCGACTGGCCGATGCCGACCTCGGCCGCCTGGTGATAAACGACGTCAACGCCCTCGACGGCCTTCTCGATCGCAGCGGCGTCGCACACGTCGCCGCGAATGAACTCGGCCTCCGGGTTCAGATATTGCGGGGCGCCAGTGACATGAACCTGTGGCGCGACCACATCCAGGATTCGCACCCGATGCCCGAGCGCGACGAGCGCGTCGACCAGATGCGACCCGATAAAACCGGCCCCGCCGGTGACTAAAATATTATGTTTCGCCATTCCTTTACTCGATGTGAGGGTGTTTCATTTTGGCGGCCTCTTCCAACACGTCCGCCAGCCTCGGGGCATGCGCCTTCAAAGAATATTTCTCTTCCACCGTAATCCGGCCCGCGCGCGCCAGCCGTTCTCTCAACGACGCGTCTCCCAAAAGCAGGTCGAGGCATCGGACCCAATCCTCGGTCGAAGCGGCGAGAAAGCCATTCACGCCGTTCTTGATGACTTCGGTAGTCATCCCCACGGGAGATGATACACAAGGCGCGCCGGCGGCCATATACTGGATGGCTTTGAAGGCGCATTTCCCGCGCGCCCACTCGTCGTCGTGGATCGGATAGACGCCGATGTCCAGGTCTCGAAAATCTCGAATCTCCGTCTCCAGATCCCAGGGGCGATTTTCCACTTTCACGCCCGGGATATGAACATCGCGCCCGGCGCCGATCACACGAAATACGAACCGGCGGCGGCGAGCGAGCCGTTGCAACGCCGGCGCGATGAGGTCCAGGTATTGCGCCGTAGAATGGCTCCCGATCCATCCTACGACCGGCTTACTGATCGGCTCGGCGGCGGAATGGACGCGAGGGCGCGGAAGAGGGCCGGCGCTGGCGAACAATTCTGTATCGACCACCGTGGGTAAAATTGTCACCCGGCGGTTATGCCGCCGCGCGTAACTCGCCAGGTATTCATTGCCCGCGATGATGTGGGCGCTCATCGCCAGAATCCGCGAC
>DATEMG010000327.1:0-6222 GCA_035275805.1 Blastocatellia bacterium | reverse complement strand
ATAACTGAGATGCGCCTATCAGAAGGCTGCCGCGCCTCTTGCGCCAAAAGCTCGGGTGAACCAAGCAGCAAGGCGAAGGAGAGGCCAGTGACGAAGCGACAGATGAAGGCCAAATAACAACATTAAACGGGTATGAAAACGGGTATGGGAGAAGAAAGGATGGTCAGGATGGAGGGTGAATAGTTGATATGGTGTCATGCGCTTGCCGCCACTTATCATGACAGCATTCTGATTGACGGCAATCGCCAGTAGAAATAGTTAGCCGAGCGCAGTTCGGGGCGAAAAAAAATGTGGCAAGTTGAATGGGATGCGCCCCAGTCCATTTTGCGCGAGTCCCGCTCAACTTGCCATCAGCCCCTTTTATCTAACGGCGATGCATCGTGCAATTCTCGCGCCGAGAGATGGTGTTGAATGTAAGGCGTTTCACTATTTTGGTTGTTGAGTAATGTCCCGAAATTCCCCATAGATTTTGGCGTAAGCGAGTCCCGAAACGCCTCACATTGTTTACAGCGCAATGTCCTGAAAGAATGAAAATCGCTGCGCTCCCAGGCAGTTTGTCCTGCCATCTTCCGCATAGACCTCAAGTCGCGCTGCGACAGTTTGTCGTCCCGCCTTTAGGCGGAAGCGCTGGGTATCGCGGAATGGATCTGCATCTGAGGCTTCCGCCTAAAGGCGGGACGACAAACTGATTTTCTGAGGATGCTCTTCAGGACATACAGGCTCGTGCTGCGCAAAATATAGTAGTGTCTCTGCGCTGGAGTGAAGTATATAAAAGGGGACGAATCTCTCACTGGAGAGCTTCGAGAATCCCCCCAATCCCGGAATATAGCAAAAGAAGCCCAAGCGCCAACATTGCCCAACCCCAAATGCGGATGTGGCGCGCGCTCAGCGGATGTGTTCTGGGATAGATATAGCCTGCTGCGGGTTTGGCAGGCCACCTAGCGTTATAATAGCCCCAACCCAAACAAAGAATGGCGCAAGCCATTGTCAACAATGGTTCCTCTATATCGGCCAAATCTGCAATCATCTTGAAAGCGTGTGAATTTGAACGGATGCCGAAAGCTTAGTTATTGTCGCAGGCGTGTCGGGACGGGATGCGGAAATGAGGCAAGCTGGCGAGGTTTATTTGCGAAAAAATAAGCCGGAACGGAGTTCTAGACTTCTGGGCTAATCTCACCGGCAAGATTCGGCGGAATGCGGCATCGTCTACGTTAGGGTTCCACCACCTGACCGCCCCGGCTCCCTCCTCCTTCTCGACCTTCAGTAATATCACGCCCATGGTGAGCCGTCTGAAAAGTCCAGATCCGAATCGACGTGACAATCAACGAATCAACTAACACACAAATTCATCGATGCCAGTCTGGACATCACGCATGGGCGTGATATGGGCGACTCCCCCAAACCGCCCGGCCAATAAAGTGCAATTACGGCGCCAAGATGAGGTGTTGAATGTAGGGCATTTCGCCGCCCTGGTCATGGGGTATTGTCCCGAAACGCCACGTAGATTGGGTGTGCATGCCCGTCCCGAAAAGCCACACTCTTCGCCCTGATTTCTTTGACTTCGAGACAGAGACAGGAAAGAATGCTGATCAGTGCCCTACACAAAACAAAATCGCACATCCCGGAGCGACAACTATGGTTATCCCCAACCGTAAGCGCATTCTTCTGGTCGAAGACTACGAAGACTCAAGAGATTTGGCGACGCACACTCTCCCAGAATATACGATCACCTGCGCCCGCAATTTCAACGAGGGGCTGCGCATAGCTCGGCAGGGAGGCTTCGACCTTTACATCCTGGACAACTGGCTGCCTGACAAGTCCGGGATCGAGTTGTGTCGCGCCATCCGCGAATTCGACCCGCACACGCCGATATTGTTCTACTCAGCCGCAGCCTATGCGAAGGACATACAAGAGGGGTTGCGTGCAGGCGCGCAAGCGTATCTCGCCAAGCCGGTCATTCCCGAAGAACTTAGGCTAGCGGTCAGGCAGCTGATTTCTTCCCCACGCGAACCGGCTTCTTGAGACTTGGCGCCTGGCGGTTGCGGCGCCTTACAACCCATCTGGCGCAGCTGACACGCCATTCCCATTTTCATGGCGACAAACTGTCACGTTTCGCGCCGTCGTCTGAATTTACTCCGGCGCCGATCTACTAGCTGAATCAGGAGTTTAGCGAAATGCTGACGACTGGCTCCAATTTTGCCAAGGCGGTTGCGTACGACTTAACCTACCTACTCAGGGCGTCAGGTCAGTAAGTATACCTGGCGCCCTTATTGTCTTGGCGTCGGCGCAGGTGGCAAGGGAGAACGTCACATGCGCCAATTGCGACACAATTGCGCCGACAGCCTCGGGTGTGACGTTGAGTGTCATAGTGTTTGCGGCCGAAAAGCGAAGACAAGTCTCGACGCGGCTCGCCCGAGGCGCCCATAATGCGCGCAACTGGCGCCCCTGCTCTGCACGTTCGCAGTGCCGCCGACTAGCCACAGAATTGGGCTTGGCCGGGCGGGCAGTAGTGATGTCTCACCCCGCTTTGCTGTTAACTACATGAATTTCACAATGATTTACGGTTGAATTGAGGCGGATATCTCGACAATTTTCGCCGGTGAGGTTCATAATGTGAACAGCTTACGGCTATAGCTGAAGACTGAAGGGCAGGCCGAGCGCCTTGTTTCCCGGCGGCGCCCGGCTTTGCTGTTTGTAAGGGCGCCAATCGGAGCCATCAGCGCTTCAACCAATCAAGCAGCGCGCCAGTCTGCAATCTCACCGCCTCCGCGCAAATCGAAGCCGTCAACGCCGAAAAGCGAAAGCCGGGCATCTAACCCAGCTTTTCACTTCGGCGCCATCTTCAATTGCGTCGAAATCCAGTGTATGACCGCCCGACCTCTACTCAGATATTCAGTTAGGCCACGCCCATAGTGAAACGTCCAAGCCCGCATCGGGATTACATCAGCAAACAATGTGGGCCTAGACGCCTCGCATGGGCGTGGCGTGGGCGACTCCCCCTTTCACCCAGCCATTGAGTGGCAATAACGGCGCCGAAAGGATAGTGTTGAATGTATGGCGTTTCGGCGGTTTGGGAATGTGGCAATGTCACTATATACCCCACAGATTCGGTGTGCATGCGTGTCCCGAAACGCCCCACAGGTTTTATGACGCCATGTCCCTGCAATCTCATTGGCTCCGCTGACACGCCATACCTCTTATCACGGCGACAAACTGTCACGTCTCGGGCCGTCGTCTGAATTGACTTGGGCGCCGCTATCCATAAGGAATCAGGAGTTTAGCTAAATACGGGCGCCTGGCGCCCGTATTGCAAAGGCAATTGGAGTACAACTTTACCTGATTACTTAGGGCGACAGGTTAGTGCGTTTACCTGTCGCCCTTATTGTTTTGGCGCTATGTGGCGCCAAACGCCCACGCTTCGAGAACGTCGACGCGCTGAACTATTGAACGCATAATGCGTCGCAACTGGTGGCGAGGCAAAACCCTCAAAGAGCGAAGGCCGCCGATGAGTCACAGAATTGGGCTTTGCCGGGTGGGGGTAGTGACATCTCACCCGGCTTTGCTGTTTGATGGCGTGAATCCCCAAGGCAATGGAGCGAGAATCGCGTCTTCCATTCGATCCTCGATCCTCAACCCTCAATTCTTCGCGTAAGCCGATATCAAATCTCCGGCGCGACCGGTTCCATTTCATTCTGGCGATGTTCGGGATGGACCAGCTCGTGAGCCTGCCCAGATGGGATGAGCAGCGCGACGGCAGAGGCGACTGCTACGGCGGCCAGCCCTACCAGGAAGGCCGCGCGGAGCGATGAAGCCAGCGCGCGTTGCATAAAGGCGGCCGCGGCGGGCGAGAGCGCGGCGCGAGTGGTCTGGCGCACCAGCGCGGCGATGTCGCTATGGCGAGATGCGATGCCGGCCAGTTCGCCGCCGCCGCGGGCGAGTTCGCGCGAGAGTCGCCAGGACATCGCTGCGCCCATCACGCCCACGCCGAGCGCCGCCCCGATGCTGCGCGCGAATTGTACGGTCGAGGTCACGACGCCCAATCGGGCGCGCGGCGCGGAATGTTGCGCGCCGATCATCAGGCTGGCCAGCGTCAACCCACCGCCCATTCCCATCGGGATGACGGCGAAGGTCAGATAGAGCCGCGTCGTATCCACATCGACCAGGGCGAGCGGCAGAGAGCCTGCTATCGTCAGCAACATCCCGGCTATCACGACAGGCCTGTAACCCAACCTCAGCATCAACCGGCCGCCTGCGATCGCCGCGACCGTCCAGGCCAGGATGTACGGCGTCAGGACTACTCCGGCCCGCGTCGCCGTCGTGCCGATCACGGCTTGAATGAACAGCGGCAGATAGATCATCGAGCCGAAGAGCATCATCCCGGCGAACAACCCGTGCGCCGTCGTAACGATCATCACGCGATTGTGGAAAAGGTCTAGCGGGATGAGCGGCTCGGGCTGCCGGCGTTCGATGCGGATGAAAACGACGACGAGCAGCGCGCAGGCGATCAGGCTGACGATTGTGAGCTTCGCGCCGAACTCCTGGCCCTTTTCGACGGCCAGCAGTAGGAGCGCTAACGCGATGGCAATCGTCGCCGTGCCCGCGTAATCGAGTTTGATATCAGGGCGTCGTTTGCCGCGCTCGGCGTAAGCGGACCAGATCATCGCGGCGGCGATCAATCCGAACGGCAAGTTGATGTAAAAGACCCATCGCCACGACAGCGAGTCAGTCAGATATCCTCCGGCCTGCGGGCCGAAGAGGCTGGCCACGCCCCACATCCCGCTGAAAAGCCCGATCATCTTCGCCCTCTTTTCGAGCGGGAGAAGGTCGGCGACGATGGTCATCCCCACCGGGAACAATGCCCCCGCGCCCAGCCCCTGCAATGCGCGGAAGGTGATCAACTGCGCCATCGAATGCGCCGCGCCCGAGAGCGCAGAGCCGACCAGGAATAATCCCATCCCTCCGAAGAAGGCCGGGCGCCGTCCTATGAGATCGGACATCTTGCCCCAGATCGGAGTCATAATAGTCGAGGCCAAAATGTACGCGACCGCCACCCACGAATAGAGTTCTATCCCGCCGAGCGTGGCGACTACCGTCGGCATCGCCGTGCCGACAATCGTGCTTTCGAGCGCGGCCATAAAAATGCCGAGCGCGACGCCGACGAGTATGATTCTTGTACGCCAATCAGTCGGTTTCTGTGTAGTCAATTCGACCTTGGTTGATTGCATGAAAACGAAACAAGTAAGGGGAGTGGGGAGTAGGGAGTGGGGGGTGGGGATAAGAAACTTGCTTCCCCACTCCCCACTTCCCACTCCCCACTCCCCATTCCCCACTCCCCACTCCCTACTCTTTACTCAGAAATTTCCTGATGCTGTTCTGGCAATCGGGCGTCTGCCGCGCGATGACGTTCAAATCCACGCCGGCGCGGATCGCCTGCTCAAAGTTCATCGAATCGATCTGGTAGAGCAGTCGCTTCGTCA
This sequence comes from Blastocatellia bacterium, assembly GCA_035275805.1. Lineage (GTDB taxonomy): Bacteria > Acidobacteriota > Blastocatellia > RBC074 > RBC074 > JAJVID01. The sequence continues at coordinate 745 of DATEMG010000327.1, read as the reverse complement.
GCATCAAGGCCGAGGCGCTCAGTTTAGAGATTTCGCCCGCGTACTTTTCGACTTCGGACTCGAAATCGGCGTCGTCACAGACGCGATTGATGAACCCGATTTCGGCCGCCTCTTCGGCCGAGAAAGTTTTGCCAGTCGCAAGGATCTCAAAAGCGCGCTTTTCACCAAGATTGCGCCGCGCAATGGACATGACAATGGCTGGGACGAAGCCGATCTTGACCTCGGTGTAACAAAACTGCGCCGAGCGCGAAGCGATGACCAGATCGCAGGCCGAAGCAAGCCCCGCGCCCCCGGCGAGCGCGCGCCCGTGAACCGCGGCGATGACGGGTTTCTTCAATCCGCGCACAGTCAGGAAAAGCTCGGCCATCCGCGAGGCGCCTTCCAGATTTTCGAGAACCGAAGCCTGCGCCGACTTTTCGAGTTGGGCCAGGTCGGCTCCAGCGCAGAAATCCTTGCCCGCGCCTCGCAGCATAACAACGCGGATTCGATCGTCGGCCTCGGCCTCGATAATCGCGCCGGACAATTCGGCGATGATCCGGTCATTAAGCGCGTTGCGTTTGTCAGGGCGGTTGAGCGTGATGAACGCAACGCTGTTTTTGACCTCGTAGATGATGTCTGTGTAATTGGTCATAGGCGCACGGAGAAGGGTTCGCAGTACCGCCTTATGGTCTTTGAGAATAAAGTGTCGCCATAGTAATGGGCGTTTCTCCTTCGCGGCCTTTGCGCCTTCGCGCCTTTGCGAGAA
>DATEMG010000326.1:0-3812 GCA_035275805.1 Blastocatellia bacterium | reverse complement strand
GCACGCACGCCTTCACCGCGACTTACATCTATGACGTGCCGAAGCTGGGCAGGAAATTGGGCGACAACCGTTTAACCCGCGGCTTGCTCGACGGATGGCAGATTTCAGGCATCACCAGCTTGATCAGCGGCAATCCGTTCGAGCTCGGCGTTGGAGTCGGTGGCGGCGTCATCGCCAACCAGCGCATCACCGGCTCCTGGACTGAACCGCCACGCTTCCGGTTGAAAGGCGATCCGAAGAACGGCCCGAACGGATTGTTGATCAATCCAAGTTCGTTCATCGTCCCCGAGCTTGGCAGTCTGGGCCTGGGCGAACGCACGTACCTGAGAAATCCGGGGATCAACAACACCGACCTGTCGCTCTTCAAGAACTTCTACATCGGCGATCCCGACAAGGGAAGACAGATTCAGCTCCGCCTGGAAGCCTTCAATGTCTTCAACCACACGCAATTCTCCGGCATCAACACAGGCACTGCCCTTTCATTGCCGAACGGAACATCCAACGGCAGCATTTTCGGCACGGCGGCCAATAGCCTCACGCCGACCAACCCTTACAGCACGCTGGTGATCACCAACAATCTGCGGAACGGGCCGGTTGAAGGCTCTACCGTGCCACTGGGTCAACGCTTCGGCGAATATAACGGCGCGCGCGAACCGCGCACCATTCAACTCGGGGTGAAGTTTTACTTCTGAGAGGTTGAGTCTAATCTCCAGTCATTGCTAGAGTGCGGCGGGCTGTTGTTGTCAGCTCGCCGCACAATTTTTAGAAATGTACCGCATTCTTCATAATGGTGTTACTGCTCACAATACTGTGCCTGCTCTCTCCCCCGCCCCGGCAGGCGCCTCAGGTTAATGACGTCGCGGACCGCTTCAATCGCGCGATGGAGTTGCAGCGGCAAGGCTCGTTGAAAGAAGCCGCGGCGGAATACCGCGAGATCCTCACCCGCGCGCCCAACTACGCCGAGGCCCAGGCCAACCTCGGCGCCGTGCTGGCTCGGCTTGGCGATTACGAAGGCGCTATTGCGTCGTATGAAGCGGCGATGCGTCTCAAGCCGGAATTGACCCCGATTCTACTCAATCTGGGCATCGCGCATTACCGCGCCGGGCAGTTTGCGAAAGCGGTAGAAGTGTTGGGGCGATTCCTCGCGGTCGCGCCCGATCACGCGCAAGCCCGCCAGTTGGTGGGAGTTTCGCTGGTCGAGTTGGGACGCGACGCCGAGGCAATCACCTACCTGGAGCCGGCCTTGTCGTCGTCTCAAATCGAAACGACGGCGCTTTACAGTCTCGGCCTTGCCTATTTGCGATCGCGGCGAGGCGATGTGGCCGATGTGGCGAAGCGTCTCGAGGCTCGTGAAGACGGCGCGGCGTTGTCACGTCTGCTGCAGGGGCAGGCGCATCTCGAAGAATTCGCGTTCGAGAAGGCGGCGACCGAGTTGCAAGCGGCGGAGAAGGTCTCCGCGGATTTGCCTCGAATCCACTTTCTGCTCGGACTGGCCTATTTCAAGCTCGGACGATTGCCGGAAGCGCGCGAGCGGCTCGAACGCGAGCTTAACCGCGATCCGGATGATTTCCTGACCCTTTATTATCTCGCTTCGCTGTCGCAGAAGCAGAACGACCTCGACTCCGCCGGCCGTCGCGTCGAAGCGGCGCTCGCGCAGCAACCGCAATCCGTCGAGGCGCTGACGCTCGCCGGGAGCGTATTTTTCAAACAGGGGCGGACTGCCGAATCTGTGCGCGCCTTGGAACAGGCCACCCGCGAGCAGCCTGATAATTCCGAGGCCCGTTATTTGCTGGCGCGGGGATACCAGAAGCTTGGGCGAAGGCAGGAAGCCGCCCGCGAGTTCAAGGAAGTCGAACGCCTCAAAGCGCGGGCGAATGAGCGCGAAAAGGAACGCAAGCCCGAGCGCTGATAGTTTGCGGTTCGTAGTACCGCCTTTAGGCGGAAGCTTATGCGACTGAAACATTCGGCTAAAGTTGGCGCTACAAACAAAAGGAGAATTAATGAAAGCCATCCGGCGACGTGAATTTCTAGGGGCCGCGGCGGCCGGCGGCGCCGCCCTGATGATGGGCGCCAGGTCGTCAGCGTTAAACCTCGTTCCGCATTACGCGTTCAGCGCGCCGCAAGCGGCGGACGCCAGAATAGAAATCCTGCTAAACGAGAAGATCGGACAGATCTCGCCGGACATTTACGGCCACTTCGTTGAGCACCTGGGCGGCGTGGTCTACGACGGCATCTGGGTGGGCGAAGATTCCAAGGTCCCGAACGTCGGCGGCATTCGGAAAGAGTTGATCGATCACATGCGGCGGATCAAGGCGAGCGTCGTGCGTTGGCCGGGCGGCTGTTTCGCCGACAGCTACAACTGGCATGACGGCGTCGGACCTCGCAAAGATCGCCCGCGCCGTACCAATTTCTGGGTGGACAATCGGGGCAATCGAGCCAGCCAGGCGTATGCTAACCTCAACACCGGCCCGCAGAAGTATGAACCGAACCGGTTCGGCACGAACGAGTTCGTGCGCTTCTGCAAATTGACCGGCATGAAGCCTTACATCGCCGCAAATCTGCGCAGCCTGCCAGCCAAAGACTTCTACGAATGGATCGAATATTGCAACGCCCCGGCGGGCGAAACCACTCTCTCGGACGCGCGCGCCGCCGCCGGCGACCGCGAGCCGTTCAACGTCGAGTTCTGGGGTATCGGCAACGAATCGTGGGGCTGCGGAGGCCGCTTCACGGCGGAAGAGTACTCGACTGAATTCCGCCGCTTCATCGCCTGGGCGCCGCGCTACGGCGTTAATCTCAAATACATCGCCGCCGGGCCGAACGGCGGCGACATCAACTGGACGCGCGGCTTCTTCAACAGCATGGTCGCCAAGGGCGCGAACCAGTTGAACTCGGTCTACGGCTGGGCGCTGCACTACTACGCCAACACCACCGGCGCCGGCAATGCGCTCGAATACACGACCGACGAATGGTACGAGCTGATCGCGCGTTCCGACCGCATGGAATCGCTGATCGAGCAGCACTGGGCGGTGATGGGCGAGAGCGACCCGCAGCATCGCGTAAAGCTCATCGTCGACGAATGGGGCGCATGGCACAATCAACATTCGAGCCTGCCGGCGGGCTACCTGTTCGGCTATCCCGGGACGCTGCGCGACGCGCTGATAGCCGGACTCACGCTGGACACCTTCAACCGGCACGCCGACAAGGTGGTGATGGCCAACGTAGCGCAGCTCATCAATACCATCCACTCGCTTTTCATCGCCTATGAGGACAAATTCGTCGCCACGCCGAACTTCCACGTCTTTGAGATGTATGCCGCGCATCAGGGCGGACAGGCGGTGCGGACGCTCTTCTCCGCGCCGACTCTGAGCTTCAAACGAGCCGCTCCGAATCCGCCGCCGCAGGCGATGGCGCAGATGTCCCCGCAGCAGCGGGCGCGGATGCAGGCCGAAGCTCAGGCCACGCCCACTCTATGGGGATTGCAAGGCTCGGCGTCGTTGAACGAAAAGACGCTGACCCTGACAGTAGTCAACCCGCACGCGACCGAAGCCCGCGAGACGGAGATCGCCGTTCGCGGAGCCAGGGTTCAATCGGGCCAGGCGACGACGCTGACCGCCAAAGACATTCATGCGCACAACAACTTTGAAGACCCGCGGGCTTTGACCCCGTCGAATTCCACCGTGCAGCCGCAGAGCGGAGCGGTGGCATATCGCTTCCCTGCGGCGTCTGTGACGCGCCTGCAACTCTCGCTTGCTTGAACACTGGTTAAACTACAATCTTTGGGAGAGAGCGTTCCGCAGCGCCGGCTTATGGTC
>DATEMG010000325.1:0-13572 GCA_035275805.1 Blastocatellia bacterium | reverse complement strand
CCCGCGCTGTATCGATGATGTTGACGGTTACGCAGCTTCGAGCCAGTGGGGGCAAATTACGTGAACTTCGCAGCTATCACACTTCCAGCGGTTGATTTGTTGGTTGAAAATCCGGCGGGAAAAAAGTCTGTAGCGTTCCTCGGCTCGACGGGCTTCTTCTTCCACTGACCCCTTCTTCGCGCTCCATAGAAAAGGGTAAAGAACGCCGTCCTCCCCTGAAAAAATATAAGGTCGAAGCTGCGGCTCACGTTGTCGCAAAAGAGCGAACGGAATCCGGTAGGGATTGTCCAGTTTGCTCCACTGCAAGTTTCCGTCCTTGGCCTTGTCGGAGTAGGACTCGGGTCGGAATTGCACGGCTATGACCGAGCCGTCCGCCGAGCGGTGGAAGGCGACCAGGTCGAGTCGCAATCGCAGACCGGCCGTATCATCGCCCAACGCTGATTCGAGGTATTTATCCGCCGGGGGCAGCGACTGAGAAGCAAGTGCGAACCGCTCGACATATCGCTGTCCCAGCGCGAAATAGATTTGACGGTGTCGATGCTCGTCGGCGCCGTTCGCCTTCCATTCTTCATGAAAGATTTCAGCGGCCTCCGATCGGCTGATCGCTCTTCCCTTCTCGCCGGATTCATAAACGACTCTCTCCATGGCGCGGCGCGCCACCTGAAAGAAGGCCGGGTAGAGAGGCTTTTCATCGAGCGGAAATCGCGCGCCCAGGAATTCGTTGAGGTAGGTCTGAATGGCGCAGCGCCCCTTGTCGAGCGAACTTGCCGCCAACAGACTCTTCGGGGAGCCTCCCCAAATGTCAGTGATCTCCGCCTGCTCCCGCTCCACGGATGTCTCGGGAAGATGAACCGTATTGACGGAGTATGCGCCGCGCCAGCGATTCAGCAAGGGGGTGACTTCACGGTCCCGCGAGCGAGCGCTTCCGCCCGCGGTGTTCGCGTAGGATACGATAAGCGCGCGCTGCGCTCTCGTGGCGCCGACGAAGAACAGGGAGTCGGATTGGCGGACGTCATCCTCGGCCGATGGTTGCAGATTCGGAGGCAACCACTTGTAGCCGCGAGGCGCTGCGGAAAGAGTCTGTCCGACCACGGCGACGTATGGGAACTCCAGGCCTTTTGCCGCGTGGCAGGTCATGACTCGCACCGCGTCTGTCGTCGCGTGCGGCGGAATCAGACTGGGAGCGCCCACGTTCAACGAGTCACGGAAACACTCGCCGAAGGTCAACCGAGACTGTCGTCGCGACATGTCACGGTGGGTAATCCGCCATCTGGCGGCCTGTGAAAGCGCCGTGGTGATTTCTCCGAGAAGCAGCGATCGTTCGGCCCCGGCGGACAGGGCCAGAATCCGCCGCAGGTAATCGCTAGCGTCGAAGAGGAAGGCGCACATCTTTGTGAAGGCGTCGCCGCCGTGTTTGTACAAGAGGAGACCTCGCCAGACGCGCCGAATCTCAAAGGCCAATTCATCGCCGGCCCCGTTTGCCCCGTCTCCCCTAACCGCAAAATTTCCCTCGTCATCGGCGGCGTCGCCGATCCATCTGACTGTCGAATTGATGATGGATTTTTCAAACCGCCCTCGCCCGAGGGCGATCGCTATTCGCGGTAATGAGGTCTTCGGCCGGTCGGCGAAGGTCGCCACGCAGGCAAGATCGCCTGCGGCTCCCTCCGGGGTAGCCAGGCCGGCTGCGACGGCCTTGATACCCAAACGGCCCAGGGCGAGCGCGATGTTTCGCACATCGATGTTGCGCCGCGCCAGCGCCGCAATCTCTCCCGGAGTGACACCCTGTTTGATCCAATCGTCGATCTGCGCTGCGACGCCTTCCTGCTCCGCCAGATCGGAATTGGCTACCGAGACTCTGACCGGACGCTCTCCAAATGATGATGGATTGGTTCGCGCCGCAAGCCAGCGTTCGTTGTACTCAGCGCCTTCTCTTTCCATCAGCGAGGCAAGTTGACTGGCGACAATGACGATCTCGCGACAAGAGCGATAATTGACGTTGAGGTCAAACTTTTCGCTGCACGGAAAGTCCTTTTCGAAATCCTCAACGTTTTCAGCCGATGCGCCGAGAAAGCGGTAGATCGCCTGCCTCGCATCTCCGACTACCCACGGGGGATTCTGAGGTCCGCAAAGATGTCGAAGCAAAGTCGCGACCGAGCGGCTGACGTCCTGATACTCATCGACCAATACGAACCGGTATTTCTTGCGGTATCGGTCCGCCAGTTCCCGCTCGCTTTCGAGAATTCTGATCGGAAGCGCGATCAGATCGGCGAAATCGACGCGCTGGCGCGCGGCCTTTTCTTCTTCATAGAGGCGAAAGATTCGCAGGAACTGGCGCGCGGCCTGGTTGTCCAGCGTGGGACAGGCTTCAGTCTGTCCATAGCTCGAATTGCTGATTGGTCTTGAATTGTTGATGGACAGACTAAAGTCTTTCCCAATCTCCCACTGATCGAGCGCCGCCGCCAATGACTCGGGCGTGAGCAAACGGTTCTTGAGGTAGTTGATGTGTTCGACGATCTGCTTGGCCGTTTCGGACGGCCGCTTCAACTTCAAGAGCTTTTCGCAATCGGCCTTGCCGAAAACGCCGTTCACAAGTTCCACCTGGCCGGCTTCGTCAAGGACGAGCGCGTCGAGGCCGGCGAGCTGTCCATGATGATGCAGGAAAGCGACGCCGAAGCCGTGAAAAGTGCTGATTCTGATCCTCGCGGCGATCTGCTCGCCGAATCTGTCGGCGATACGCTCTTCCAATTCCTGCGCCGCCTCGTTGCTGAACGTCAATACCAACAGGCTTTCAGGCTCCGCGCCGAGTTCTTCCAGCAGGTATTCGACGCGTCTGACCAGCGTCGCGGTCTTACCGGTCCCTGGCCCGGCGCAGACCAATGCGGGAGCGCCCGTGAAGATCGCGGCGGCGATCTGGCTGTCGTCACACTCGAAACCCGTGAACCGCTTCTTTCCCGACGTGGGGCCCGCGGCGCCCGAGGTCCAGAAAAGAGCTTCGGCCAGTTGCGCGTGAACCGTGTGAATCGAGACGCCGAAATGATCGGCGATAAACGACGAGTCGCGCGCGCTTTGCCACAGGAGGTAGGCTTCGTCCTGCGGGCACAGAAACTCCGTTGCGAATGCGTTGGCCTCCGCCTCCTCCCTGGCTCGCGGGTTGTATCGGGTCAGGCCGCCCGCGCCGCTCGCGGCGTATATCGAACCGTAGACCGGGTCAGGTTCCGAGCAGAGCTTTTTGAGCCTCCCATGTAATTCGAGATGCCCCAACTCGTGCAAAATCACTTTGAGCCTGGCGACCGGGTCGTCGTCGTATTTCCGGTCGTAATAGAGGCAACCTTCGGCCGGTTTGAGCAGCGCATGGCCGTTCTGCAGAAAGTGCGAATTTGCGGGGATCAGCTCGATCTGATGCTCATCTTCCAGGTAGTTGATAACTCGTTCGAGCAGGCCTTCTCTTCCGCCGCCGATTTTACGGCGGCAATCTCTCGCCTGTTCCCTGGCTCTTTTCAGCGATCTCATTTTGCTCCTATGTATGCCACAGAGGCGCCGCAGCCACAGAGAAGGAAAGACGGAAGGAAAAAGTGATGAAAAGATCACAGCGCCACTTTTTCTCCCTGTCTCCCTTCTCTGTGTCTGCGGTGGCTCTGTGGCAATTCATTCCGGCGACTCCTCTGAGAGACTGAGCCAATATTGCTGTTCCGCGGCGCTCATATCGGAACGCCGGACGATCTTCTCGAAATCGGCTTCTTCATCGGGGAAAGGGGCGTCGCGGAAAGCGGCCACCTGTTGACGCAAACCGCGCTCGAATGAATCCAACACGTCCCGCTCGCTGACTCCCGGCAAATTATTCGCCGCGCGCCTTGCGAATTCCTTTCGCGCCCGGAAAGGGATTACATTCGGATGAGCGCTCAGGTCGGATAGAAATAGGACTGGCGCCCCCATCTTCTCGGCGATGGCCGTCGCCTTCAGCCCGGTGATCCGCCGCAGCCTGGGCAGCAACGGCAGCGAGTCGTAGTCGCTTCGCTCTTGCCGCTCCGGCGAGGCTTTCAACAGCTCTTTGATTCTGGTTTTGATGTCTTTTATGAACTGGTCGGGATCAATGCCTGCGTCTATTAAAACCTCTCGAAGCTCATCCTCGCTCCATTCGGCCTCATCGCTCAAGCGGCGGATGCGCTCGATGAGGGCCTCGCTGCTTCGCGGAGGGTTCTTTCTGTTCACTTTATGATTCCTCCTCAAAAAACCCGTGTAGTAACGACTGCAGTCATTACTACGTGGCAGTCTTTAGGCCGCAAGAGTCGAGCAGCCTAAAGGCTGGACTCCACTTCAACCATTCTCCGGCTAACCGCGGCGACACGGCGATCGAGGCGTTTCATCGCGTTGTAAACTTCCTTCACCTCTATGCCGATGGCAGCGGCGATTTCGCCGCAGTGGTCGCACCCCCCCATCATCGCGCCGACGATCTTTGTCAATGTCTGATCCGCGACGCACTCTTCCAACAGAATTCGTATCGCTTTGTTATTTTGTTCTTCCGACTCTTCATCGAGCAGCGCCTGCTCCGGCGTCGCTTCATTTCTCGCAAGCCATTCGGCGCCGGGCTTGGCCCTGTCCGATTCAGCGCGCCAACTAATCTCATCCTGGCCGCTTTCCTCCGGAAGAGCTGTGAGCAAGGCGTTGTCTTTGCTTATTGCTAGGTGGTAAATCAGGCTGTCGATAACGTCCCGCATGAATTTCATGAAGTCAGGGTGCTGCGTCGGATTCCAGCGGCGCTCGCCGGTCAACACTTTCTCCACCGCCAGGGACACGATTGATTTGACCGTTTCCCCTTTCGGAAGCGCCTCTCTGTCTCTGGTCCGCCAGCGATATTCATTCCTGACCCTCAAGGCGTAGCATCCCAATTCCAGGATCATTTTTTCCAACTCGCCGTCCGGCGTCCTTTCAAGTAGATCGCGCGCATGGTTCATTGTGTATTTCACTCCTGATTTCCGGGAGTCGCTCATTGCCGATTGAGCGACTCCTCCATATAAAAAACGGGTCAGCGGCGCCACAGGGCGGAGCCGAAATCTACTGCCGACCAACGGACGTTTTTCGCCGTTTTACCGGGATTTGTTGAGGAAAAAGCGAAGCGAGGAAATCGAAAAGATAGATAAATTGTGGGGATGATAATCCGGCGCCATCGTCGATTTCGGCCAGAGCTTCTGCAGCGGCGCGGATTGGGAAAGAGTTATGGTCTTTGAAAAATAAAATGCAAAAACAAGTGTGGCGCGATCAAACAAATCGCGCCACACCGTCATATGCGTAAGCGTTAATTGAACGGCATCGCTCCGGCGCCTGGGAATCTCGGGCCCGTCGGCTCCGGGGGCGGCAGTTGATCCACTTTCTCCGGCGCAATGGCGGCAAGCCGATCAACGGCGGCCTCGCCCACGTCGGAGCTTCGCAAATCCTTGTTGTTAGCGATGGCGAAATACATTTCAATGGCCTCTTTCGTCTTCCCCATAGTCTCGTAAACGCGCGCCATGCTCAGGTCAATCAAGGCCGAAGGAATCTGCCCCGGCGCGGCTTTCAATTTCTGATACTCGGCGATCGCGTCGTCGTTCTTGCCGACCGCCTCGTAACGCTGGGCGAGAGCCATACGAGCCTGGGCGCCAACGTCGGAACCTTTCTGCGCCAGCTCTTTCAATGTCGCTTCGGCCTTGTCGGCCTCGAAATGCAGCTGATGGACCGCGGCGAAATAGCGCGCCGTATCGCCGTTATATGAAGGATACTCGTTAGCCGCCTGTGTGAAGGCTTGGTAAGCGCCGCGGTGCTTTTCGTCTTCGGTCGTGTAGGCGACCTGTCCCGCAATTGTATTCGGGAGAGGGTTCTGAACAATCGCCCGGTGAGTGGCCATGGCCCTGGCCATTGATTCAGCGGCGTTCTTCGCGCGGCTCGAAAAGAACCACCAGCCGAGCGCGCCGAGCGCGATCAGACCCGCCGCGATTACCGACCATTTCACGATCGGGCTCGAACGCTCTTTGACCCACGCGGAAGTGGCCAGATATTGCGCCATCAACGGATCACGTTTCAAACTCTGTGCTGAAGCTCGCCCTTTAGCCAATGTCGTAACTCCTTGCAGATTAAGATGCGGGACTTTGAGGAAAACGCAAAAATAGCCGCGAGGCTCAGGAGTTGTCAAGCAGCGGCGCTATCGTCGACAGACAAAAGAACCGGTGACAAATGGCTAATGGCTAATGACTAATGACTATTCCTTGTCGAGGCGTCTGGTCGTATGCTCGGTAACGTCCGGCGGTTTAATGAGTTCGGATGTTGTGGGAGCGGAGAGCTTGGGAGATTGTTCGGACGGCTCCTCAGCGGCGGGTCGAGCCTCCGGCCGATTAAGCGACCTTTGTTGGCGCTGCTGTTCCTTCAATTGCAGATACTGCCCTCCCCCCGCGAAGAACAGCCAGAAAGCCGGAAATAAAAATACCCACCCTAACTTGAATCCAGGAGGGGAAAAATAGACGGCGACCATCGCAGCCAGCAGAAACCCCATCCCTGAGAAGAAACAGTTAGCCGCCCGCTCAATACTCGGCTCTTTCTTCAAGTGACGGTGATGCCCCCAATCCAAATGATGATGCCCCTGTCGCCACTTGTCTTTAAGGTCAGCGGATGGGGTGTGACCTGACATCGCTTGCGGAACCAGGCTCACGTTCGAGCCGCACGAGCGGCAGAATTTCACGCCATCAATGGTGGCTGCGCAGTTTGGACAGTACATCGCGATTTCCTCTCAGATTTGATTCTTTCGTGAAATCTATACGTTGATTGATGCGGCAGGTTCGATTGTAGCCGTTCAAACTACTTGATGAAATGATACAGCTCGCAGGTTAAGTCCCCGAACATGGTCGCAGCGTATTCATAATGTCAACCAATCGCAACCTGTAAACAACAGTTGTCATCAATTGTAGACTATGGTGACTCTTACGTGTCTACAATCATGGACAAAACGGAAGACTTGGGATGGTCCTCGGTTGACAAGGCGCCTCCTCAAAATCCGAATCGAACACAATAAGCTTAACTATTGTCTCATTTAGCGTATAATCGGGAAACCGTCGAGGTTCTTGGCACATTCGTTGCTCTAGCTAATTATGCAAACAAGATAGCAAGTGAAACTGACAAACAGTTTTTTGAAGAGATAAGCAATTATCAGACATCTTGAGCTTGCGGCTGTCGGCCTGAAGAAAACACGGGGGTCGGATTTGGGCTGGCGCCGCTTGAAGTGATCCGCAGGTTATGCCGCTCGGCATTACGGGGCACGCTGGGCGACCTAGCTTGCGGATCTATCCAAGCTTCGATTCGCGGGTTACGTGGTTTAGGGAACGGGGCACACTGAATTGCGTAACCTGCGAGTCGAGACCTAATCTTCACTCAAATCTATCATCCAGCAATTTTAAAGATTTTACAGTTTCGGTTCGCGAGCCACATCGCTTGGGGAACGGGGCACACCGGGCGATGTGACTTGCGAGCCGACCTCAACATTTGTTGGGGGCAGTTACTATTTGTGTTGAACAGCCAAAATCCAATCGCCACTTTTTCCATTTATAACGCGCCTCTCTTAGTAATACCGAAGTCCGGGGGATAAGAAGGTCCTGCTGGAAGTGCGGTGGCGCAAAGTGGGTCCTCACCCCAGCAACGTTAGGCTGTCAGCTACCTTTGGGTTTCTGGCAGCCTATTGCTGTATATATGCTATACTTGGAGGACTCATGGTCAAATTTCTCCACATCGCAGACATCCATTTGGGAATTCGCCGCTACCGATCGGAAGACCGCGCGCGTGACTTCTTCTACGCCTGGCGCGATTGCATCGAACGTTACGCGCTGGCCGAGGAGGTGTCGTTCGTGCTGATTGCGGGCGACTTCTTCGACGCGCGCAAAGTCGAACCGCAGGCGATGAATCAGGCCATGTACTGCCTGAGCAGGTTGCGCGAAGCCAAGATCCCGGTCATCGCGATCGAAGGCAACCATGATTGCCATGAGTCCGAAAGCAAATTCAGTTGGCTGCGAAGCCTTTCGCAATGGGGATACCTCAGGCTGCTCGAACCGGTATACAACGACGGCGCCGTCAACCTCGTCCCCTGGGACGATAAGAAGCGCGAGGGGTCGTACATAGACATCGACGGCGTCCGCATATTCGGTTCCATCTGGTATGGCTCTACGGTCGGCAAATCGCTCCCGGCCCTGATCGAGCAACTGCGCGAACATCACAGCACGCGCCATTTCAACGTGATGATGCTGCACACCGACGTCGAGGGACAGATCAATCGCCCGATTCCAGCGCTGCCTGTGGCGGAGATCAACAAGCTCAGGTCTTACGTCGACTACCTGGCGCTCGGCCACACCCACAAGAGCTTTGAGATCGACGGCTGGGTTTACAACCCGGGCTCGCTCGAAGCCTGCAGCGTCGACGAATACGCGAACGTCCGCGGCGCCTACCTGGTCGAGGTCTCGGACGGCAAGCACACCGCCCGCCTGGTGCGCGATTACCATCAGCGACCCGTGCTGCGGCTGAGCTTCGACGTGAGCGACTGCCCGACTCCCGAGGAATTGCGCGAAACCCTCTTCTCCCAGCTCCGCCGTGAAGTCACCCCGCATAATCCATACGACACTATGGCCGACACTGGGACCAGCATTGGAGCCCAAGCCGCCGGCGAGGCGCCGGTCATAGAACTCACGCTGCGCGGACGCCTGGGGTTCAAATCGTCGCTGCTCGAGATCAACCGATTGCGCGAAGAGATCAAAAAGGAATTCAACCCCCTGCTGGTAATGATGAAGAACCAGACGGTGCCCGTCGAATACGCCGTCGCGGCCGGCCTGAGCGAGGGCGTGCCGCGCGCGGAGCGTGAACGCCGCGTCATCGAAGACCTGATCGCCCGCGATTCGCGTTTCCGCGATCAGGCTCAGGCTCTGGCCGCCCTGGTCATCGAAGCGAAGCGGCTGGCTCTCACCGACGAACCGCCCCCACGCATCGTCGAGATGATCGAACGAAAAATCGCTGAGACACAATCGAGCAAAGCGGCGAACGCCCAATAACCTCGAGTGAGACAGACTTATGGTCTTTGAAAAACAAATGTGACAACAATTCTTCCGCCTCGCCTGTGGCGAGGCGGGCCTAACCCGCCTTTTAAAAGCCTTGTCATCAACCAGTTCTTTTGCATGAAGCGAGTTTCGCGCGGAAATTTGGGCATTGATAAGTTTTCAAAGCCTGGCTAAGCGCATCCGGTCGCTGCCGGGGCCGAGAAGCCGGTTGTCACATTTTTTTTCCGCAGACCATCTACCTATCAGTTCACAATTCATAATTACGGACAGACCAAAAATCTGTCCCACGATTGGCTACTCCACTTAGGCACGGACTACGCTGACCGGCTATGGACACATTTTTAAATATTTTCTGCTCCCTTCTCTTCACACAGAGCCTCCTGGCGCTCATTGCGACGGCGCGTTTCACGCGCTATGCGCTGCGCCGGCGCGCGGCGCGACAGACCCGCTATCAACCCAAGGCCGTGGTGATCGTTCCCTTCCGGGGGCTCGAACAAGGTTTTGAAGAGAACGTCCAGGCTATCCTTACACAGGATTATCGCGATTATGAGGTCATCTTCGTCACGGAGAGCGAGAGCGATCCGGCGCATGGCGTCCTCACGCGTCTGCTCAAACAACGCCGCCGGCTGACCCCACCGACATGGATGGTCGTGGCCGGCGAGGCCAAGAATAGGGGGCAGAAAGTCCACAACCTGCTCGCGGCGCTCGATACGCTTAACTCCATCGACCGCCGCGTCGAGGCGCTGGTCTTCGCCGATTCCGACATGCTACCGGCGCGCAATTGGCTCGCCGAACTGGTCGCGCCGCTCGGCGACCGGCGGGTCGGGGCGACGACCGGTTATCGATGGTACCTGCCCTCGAACGAATGGCGCGACCCGGCGCGAAGTTTCGCTTCGATTCTGCTTTCGGTATGGAACTCGAGCGCCCTGGCCTTGCTCGGCGAGCGCTCCGGATTCGCCTGGGGAGGCTCGACGGCGATTCTTCGCGAAAATTTCGAAGGGATCGGAGTCAAAGACCGCTGGCAAGGAGCGCTCAGCGACGACTACGCTCTGACCTCTGCGGTCCGCGAGCGCGGGCAGCGTATAAAGTTCGTGCCCCAATGCCTGGTCGCGTCGCAATCGGATGTGACGATCAAAGACCTGCTCGAATTCACGACGCGGCAGATGCGGATCACTCGGGTCTACTCGCCGAGCGTCTGGCGCCTCGCATGCTTCTCCCACGGGCTTTTCAACCTGGCATTCTGGGGCGGCATACTATGGCTGACGGCCTCCTTAGTGACCGGAACCCCGAACCGATTGCTCGCGTCCTTGCTTGCCGGCGTCTTTCTGTTCGGCGCGGTCACGGGCGCGATGCGCGCGTTCGTGGCGGCTCGGCTACTGCCAGCCGTACACGGAATGAAATGGCTGGCTTACCTGTCGCTAGGGCCTATCGTCTCGCTGGTCTATCTATTCAACGTCATCGCGTCGGCAAGGACGACGCGCGTCATCTGGCGCGGCATCAGCTACGACATGGTCTCCCCCAACGAGACCGTTATACTCCATCGCCCCGCGCAGAGGGGCCAGTCCGGGAAAGCTGCGAAGCCAAGAAAGCGCCCGTCTTCGGCGCCGTCATCATCGCAAAGTCGAAATTGAATCACTGCCCGAACTGCGGCGGCCCTGTTACGCCGAGAGCTTCTTTTCGTGGCGCAAGGCAGAGTCGCTTGAAGACAGCGCGTTCGCCGGCGTCGAGCAGTCGGGCGCCGGCTCGGTCTTTCACATCGCCGGTCTTGACGGCGCCGGCGCATGGGTCGTAACCTACCGAGCGGTAAGTACTCTTATCCTAAAAAACCCGGCGATTATTTTTATTGAGAGGAGCGCAATTAATGAGCGAATTAGTGTCTTTAACCCGCGACGGCGAAATCGGCGTCATCACAGTCAACAACCCACCGGTAAACGCGCTAAGCCCCGGCGTGCCCGAGGGCATCGCCGCGGCCGTCGAGCAGATCAAAAACGACGATTCGATCAAAGGCGGGATCTTAATCGGCGCGGGCCGGACGTTCATCGCCGGCGCCGACATCAAAGAGTTCGGCAAGATCACTTCAGGTCAGCGCAAAAGGGACCTCAACTTTCTGGAAGTGATAAAGGCGATTGAAGATTGTCCGAAGCCGATGGTGGCCGCGATTCACGGCACTGCGTTCGGCGGCGGATTGGAGACCGCGATGGGGTTTCATTACCGCGTCGCCGCTCCGTCGGCCCAGGTCGGCCAGCCCGAAGTCAAGCTGGGCATAATTCCCGGCGCGGCTGGCACGCAGCGGTTGCCGCGATTGGCCGGCGTCGTCAAGGCCACGCAGATGTGCGCCGACGGCAATCCGATCGGCGCGAAAGAAGCATTGGAGCTTGGAATCGTCGACCGGATCGTCGAGGGCGACTTGTTGCAGGGCGCGGTCGCCTTCCTGCGCGAAAAGATCGCCGCCGGCGAAATGCCGCCGAAGACGCGCGAGCGCAACGACAAACTCGGCGACGAGGCGACGAACGCCGCTGTCTTCGAAGCCGCTCGCGCCCAGGCCCAAAAGACCGCGCGCGGGATGCTGGCCCCGATGGCCGCGATTGACGCCGTCGAAGCCGCGACGAAACTCCCGTTCGAGGAAGGCTGCGCGCGCGAGGCGGAACTGTTCCAACATTGCCTCTTCTCCGATCAATCGAAGGCCATGATCCACGTCTTCTTCGGCGAGCGCGAGGTCGCGAAGATTCCCGACGTGCCGAAAGAAACGGAAGTTTTCGAGATCAAAAAAGCGGCGATCATCGGCGCGGGAACGATGGGCGGCGGCATCGCAATGAATTACGCCAACGCCGGCATCCCGGTCATCGTCAGAGAGCTGACGCAGGAGGCGTTGGATCGCGGGATGGCGACGATCCGCAAAAACTACGAGAACTCCGTCAAGAAAGGCCGCTTCACGCAGGAAGTGATGGATCAGCGAATGACGTTGATCAAGCCGCAGCTCGGCTACGACGGCTTTGAAGAGGCCGACATCATCACCGAGGCCGTCTTCGAAGGGATGGAGTTGAAGAAGCAAGTCTTCGGCGAACTCGACAAAATCGCCAAGCGCGGCGCGATTCTGGCTTCTAACACCTCGACTTTGAACATTGATGAAATCGCGTCGGCCACGTCGCGCCCCGAATTCGTCATCGGCCATCATTACTTCAGTCCGGCGAACGTCATGCGCTTGCTGGAAATCGTTCGCGGCAAGGCGACTAGCAAAGAGGTTGTCGCGACATCGATGGCGCTGTCGAAGCGGTTGAAGAAGGTCGGCGCGCTAGTGGGCAATTGCTACGGCTTCGTCGGCAACCGGATGCTGCATCAATACGGCCGCGAGGCCCAATTCCTGGTCGAAGAGGGCGCCGCTCCGCAGGACGTCGACGGCGCGCTTTACAAATTCGGGATGGCGATGGGGCCGCTCGCCGTGGGCGACCTGGCGGGACTCGACGTGGGGTGGCGCATTCGCAAAGAGCACGCGCATCTGCAAAAGCCCGGCGTGCGTTACCCGAAGGTCGCGGATCGTTTGTGCGAGATGGGGCGCTACGGCCAGAAGACCGGCGCGGGCTGGTACAAATACGACGAGAATCGCAACCGGATTCCCGACCCGGAAGTTGGCGCGTTGATCGAGCAGGTCGCGGCCGAGCAAGGCCTCAAGCGCCGCGCGATCACCGAAGAAGAAATCATTGAACGCACGCAGTACGCCTTGATCAACGAAGGCGCGAAGATTTTGGAGGAAGGCATCGCCCTGCGGGCCGTTGACATAGACATCATCTACATCAACGGCTACGGCTACCCGGCGTGGCGCGGCGGCCCGATGTGGTACGGGGACACCGTCGGATTGAAGAAAGTGTACGAGCGCGTCAACCAATTCCACGAAGAGCACGGGGAATTGTGGGAGCCTGCGCCATTGTTGAAGCGACTGGCCGAGGAGGGCAAGACCTTCGCCGATTTCGACAAGGGAAAATGACCTTACGGTTGCGAAAGGCTGAAGAGGCCGACCTGGACTTCATCTGGCGACTTCGCGTCGCAACGATGAAAGAGGCCGTCAGCCAATCATATGGCTGGGACGAAGGGACTCAGCGCGGTTACGCCGCCGAATCATTGCGAGGAGAAATCGTCTTGATCGATGAAAAACCGGTCGGGGTTCTTACTCTGGCCGATTGGGGCGATCAGATGCATCTTGTGTGGATGGCGATTCTGCCCGAGGCGCAGCGCCAGGGATTGGGCGGCGCGCTGATCGAGCATTGCCAGCGGAAGGCCCTCGAAGCCGGAAAGCCTCTCACTTTGCAGGTTCTGCGCAACAACCCGGCGGTCTCTTTATACAAACGATACGGATTTGAGGCGTATGCTCAGAACGGGCCGCACAAATTGCTGATGCGCTGGATTCACAAGGGCAGTTAGGGTACCTGGGAGCGCATGCATCCTTGCCTGCTTGCTTCGGTCAGTCGATCATTGCCGCCCCCCCAGCAGGCAAGGATGCATGCGCTCCCAGAATGTC
>DATEMG010000324.1:0-3656 GCA_035275805.1 Blastocatellia bacterium | reverse complement strand
GCCGAGACGCCTCCAACCGTCGAGACGCCTGATGCTTCGGCCGAAAAGGCCCCGGCTCAGGACGCGAGCGCGGCGTAATATTAGATTCTAATGCCTTATTGATTTCGACGGCGCAGCCATAGGCGCCATGCGCGGCTGCGCCGTTTTTGCAGATTGAGGGAGAATATTTATGGCAGAAGTTACAGCAGAAATGGTTCAAAAACTGCGGGAGAAGACGCAGGCCGGGATGATGGCCTGCAAGAAGGCGCTCACCGAGGCCGGCGGCGATTTCGACAAGGCCGTCGATATCCTGCGCAAGGCGGGCGAGGCCAAATTCGAGAAGAGCCAGTCGCGCGTAGCTGCGGAAGGCGCCGTGGGGGCGTATATCCACATGGGCGGCAAGATCGGCGTGCTGGTCGAAGTGAATTGCGAGACCGACTTCGTCGCTCGCGGCGAGGATTTTCAGCGCTTCGTCAAAGACCTGGCCATGCACATATGCGCGTCGGAGCCGCTCTTCGTCAGCAAGGAGCAGGTCCCGGCCGAAGTCATCGAGAAGGAGCGCGAGATCGCCCGGAGTCAGGCGACGGCCGATCCGAAGAACGCCAATAAGCCTGCGAACATCATCGATAAAATGATCGACGGGCGGATGGAAAAATTCTTCACCGAGGTCGCGCTGCTCGAACAGCCGTTCGTGAAAGATCAGACGCTGACGGTCGCCGACCTGGTCAAGCAAATCACGGCCAAGACCGGCGAAAAGATCAGCATCCGCCGATTCACCCGCTACAAGATGGGCGAGGGGCTGGAAAAACGCGCTGACGATTTCGCCAAGGAAATTGCTACCTTGACTAGTCAGTGAGAATGTTCGTAGTCCCGCCTTCAGGCGGTCCGTCCCTGAAGGTGGGACTACGAACGGCTACGAATGGAAAGTTGGACGTGTCCGATTCATCAGGTAAAAAGCAAATGCGGTTCCGGCGAATTCTTCTCAAACTCAGCGGCGAAGCGCTTATGGGAGAGGTCGCTTATGGGATCGATCCCAAGGTGGTTATCCGCATAGCCCAGGAAGTCAAAGAGGTGCATGACCTGGGCGTCGAAATCGCGCTGGTCGTCGGCGGGGGAAACATCTTCCGCGGGCTGCAGGCGAGCGCGACGGGCATGGACCGCGCCTCCGCCGATTACATGGGCATGCTGGCGACGGTGATGAACGCCATCGCGCTGCAAGAAGCGCTCGAAAAGCTGGATGTCTTCACCCGCGTCGTCTCCGCGATAGAGATGCGCGAAATCGCCGAGCCTTTCATCCGCCGCCGCGCCATCCGCCACATCGAAAAAGGCCGCGTTGTCATTTTCGCCGCCGGCATCGGACAGCCGTTCTTCACCACCGACACGGCGGCGGCGATGCGCGCGCTGGAGATTCAAGCCGACGTCATTATGAAGGCGACCCGCGTCGGCGGCATCTTCACAGCCGACCCCCGAAAAGACCCGAACGCAGTCAAGATAGACGAGCTTAGCTATATGAGAGTCCTGCAGGAAGAGCTCGCGGTGATGGACGCTTCCGCGATCTCGCTCTGCAAAGATAATGATTTGCCGATCCTCGTCTTCGATATGACCGAGCCTGGCAACATCAAACGCGCGGTGACAGGCGAACGCGTAGGCTCGCTCGTCAGGGCGGAGGCTGGATCGAGCGCAAAATAAGCGATCGGGAATGGGGAGTGGGGAATGGGGAGTGGGGGTCAAGTAAGTAACTGCTTTGGCTTCATTTCCCATTTCCCCATTCCCCATTCCCCATTCCCCATTCCCCACTCCCCACTCCCGATATTTTTCGGAGGACAACATGGTCAAAGATGTCAGCAAAGATACCAGAAGCAGAATGGAAAAAGTGATCGAGGATTTCCGCCACAAACTCGGCACGGTACGGACTGGGCGCGCCTCAACGAGCCTGCTCGATAACATCACCGTCGAATATTACGGCACACCGATGCCGTTGAATCAGGTGGCGACGATCCATGCGCCCGAGGCCTCGATGCTCACCGTCCAGCCGTTCGACCCGTCATTGATCAACGACATCGAGAAGGCTCTCCGCACGTCAGAACTCGGCGTAAACCCGTCGAACGACGGCAAACTGATCCGCATCCCGATCCCGCCGCTCACCGAAGAGCGCCGCAAGCAAATGGTCAAGACCGTTCACGAAATGGCCGAGGACCACAAGACCGCGATCCGCAACATCCGCCGCGATTCGAACGAAAAACTCAAAAAGGCCCTTAAAGACAAAACGATTTCAGAAGACGAAGAGAGAGGCGGGCTTGACGACGTGCAGAAACTGACCGACCAGCACGTGGCCAAGATCAGCGACCTCGCCAAACACAAAGAAGACGAGATCATGAAAGTCTAAATCAAAGGCCTTGCCACAGAGTCACAGAGCCACAGAGCCACAGAGAGGAAATAATAAAGATCAATAGAGGCGATCTTTTTCTCTTCATCCTCTCTGTGGCTCTGTGGCTCTGTGGCAAGGCCTTTCTTACATCGTCGAGCGGATCAACCCGCCGTCAACCTGCAACGAAATCCCAGTCACATAGCTCGCCCGCTCAGATGCCAAAAACGCCACTGCCTCGCCGATCTCGCGCGGCTCGCCGATCCGCTGCAGCGGGATTTCAGCCGCTTGTCCTGCGAAATACTCTTCGTGAGTGATTCCCCGCTCCTTCACCCGAACGTCGGCGAGCGCATATTGCCGGTCGGTCAGGATGTGCCCGGTCAGGATCGCGTTGACCGTAATGTTGTGTGGCCCGACCTGATTGGCCATCGTCTTAGTCAACCCCGACAGCCCAGCGCGAAGCGTGCTGGAAATCGTCAGCTCATCCACAGGTTGTTTGGCGACGAGCGAAGTCAGGTGGATGATCCTTCCCCATCGCCGCTCCTGCATTCCTGGAATGACCATGCGCGACAGCCGCACCACATTCATCAGGGTTGATTCGACGCCCGACAGCCAGTTCTCGTCGCTCAATTCCATAAAACGTTTGACCGGGGGTCCGCCGGTATTGGTCACCAGAATGTCCACCTGGCCGAAGCGGTCAATCGTCCGTCGGCGCCAGTCTTCCAGGTCACTCGCCGAAGAAACGTCCGCTACGACGGCGAGCGCTCCGCCGTGCGCTTCTATCTCCGATCGGGTCTTTTCCAATTCCCCGGCGTTGCGTGAGCATATCGAAACCATGCAGCCCTCTTGCGCCAATGCCAGCGCGCAGGCCTTTCCGAGACCTTTACTCGCCGCCGCCACCATCGCCACACGACCTTTGATGCCCAGATCCATCTTTATCCTCCAAAGAAAACAGACAGGATTTACAAGATTGTTCAGGATTGAGCTTAACCCACAAATCCTGAAAAATCCTATAAATCCTGTCTGTTTTTTTGCCGTGTTGATCGGCGAGTTAGAAACTAAACCTCATGTTAAATTCCATCTGGCGCGCAGGCGCTGAGCTGTTCGACAGCCCGAAGAACGGCGTGCCGAGCGTGCCGCCGAATCGTCCGTAATTGACACGGTTGAGCAGGTTCGTCACGCTAAGGGTAAAAGTTATGTTATAACGCGTGCCTTCCGCGCCGCCGAAGGGGCCGCCAGGGCCGCCTACAAACACCCCTCCACCCGGACCACCTGGCCCGCCGCGACCGCCGCCGCCGCCACCGCCGCCACA
>DATEMG010000323.1:0-4680 GCA_035275805.1 Blastocatellia bacterium | reverse complement strand
GTAGGATTCGAACCTACAACCAACAGATTATGCTTACCACTACGGCTTTCACCGCCTGGCGATTCAGTTTGTGGTCTGGACTTTCCCTTCGCCCTCAGCTTGGCTCCAGCCAACTGTTAGGGCGCCTCCCATCAAGTCTCTACACCTTCTCGAAGCAACTGCTGCGAGCTTGGCTCGGGATTACCATTGCCAGAGGCTTCCCCGAATTTGAGAGGTGATCACATGCAAGTTTCCTCGCATGCAGCCCATTGCAAAATTAACTAGGTGTCAATTTTGCGGAATCGAGCCCAACGAGCTACCAGACTGCTCCACCCCGCGACAAATTGTTTCAAAAAACGAAGGGGGAACTTTACAGGCCGAGTTTGAGTTTGTCAATAGGGCGTTTGCGCGACTTCGGGATTGTGGCAATTCGACGAAAACATGCTAATCACATAAGTTTCTTTTTCCCATTTCCCATTCCCCACTCCCCACTCCCCACTCCCCACTCTCACATTTTTGTGTTAAACACTCCGCCATGCCTGAGCTGCCTGAAGTCGAAATTGTCATGCGTCGGTTGCGCGAGTTGATCGTGGGGAAAACGATCGTCAAGGCTCGGCTGATCAGAGCCGGGCTCTCGCCAGAGAACTCGCCGCGCCAGTTCGCGGCGTCATTGAAGGGCGCGCGGGTCGAGGAGGTCACGCGGCGCGGCAAACACATCCTCGCACGTCTTTCGAACGGCCGCACGCTGGTCATCCATCTACGAATGACAGGGCGGTTTATCTACCTCGACCGGGATGCCGAAAACACCCCGCATACGCATGCGGTGTTGTGGCTGGACGACGGCAAAAAGCTCCTTTTCGACGACCAGCGTCATTTCGGGTTGATGATGGTCGCTCGCACGGCGGAGCTCGACCGCGTCAAATATCTGAGCAAGCTCGCGCCCGAGCCTTTCAGCCTGGAATTTTCATCCGAATACTTATACGACACGCTCAAACGCAGCTCGCAGCAGATTAAACTCGCGCTGCTCGACCAGACGAAGGTCGTGGGCCTGGGCAACATCTACGCGTCTGAGGCGTTGCATCGCGCGAAGGTCAATCCGCGATTGCCTGCAAAGAAGCTTTCCAAGCCGCGGGTCATTTTGTTGCGCGAGGAGATTCTGGCAGTGCTCGGCGAAGCCATCGCCAACGACAGCCAGTTCGATGTAGAGACGGGTGACCTGGATTCCAGCTACGGCAGGTATGATCAGGTGACGCGCATCTACGAGCGTGAAGGCCGGCCATGTCCGGTTTGCGGCGCGCCCATCCGCCGCATCACCCAAGGCGCCAGATCGACGTATTATTGTCCACGTTGCCAGCGCAGGTAGTTGCGGGGCGAACCTTAGCCCGTCCTTAGTCTGAATCGGGGGCGGGCGGACTAAAGTCTGTCCCACGCTGTAAAAATGGCGCCTTCCAACGTATTATTGGCGCCGCAGAATCTAAAGACGCCGCGGAATCGAGAATGAAAAATCGTCCTTCGTCACATTTCCTCTTGCTAATTCTGCTGTTCGCGCTCAACGCGCTGGCCTACTTCATTATTTACCGCGCGGGCGTGGCGCGAGGCTATTCGACCTCGCTGCTGTTGGCGCTGCGGGACCTGGCGCTCTTCTTCCCGATTTTCACGATCGTCGTATGGGTAGCGCGGAGGCATCGTTACGCGGGTGACATGACTCTGTTCACGGTCGCGATCCTGCTTTTCAGCGTCGGCCAGTTCACGCAATACCGCCTTTTCACCGACCCCGAATACAGCGCCGACAGGCGTTCCGAGGCGCGGGAGGCGCGTCTGGCAAAGGCCAACACGCTGCGGCAGCGCTATGTGAATCAATACTATGACGCGGAAAAGAAGCGCGCTCTCTTCGGCGACCCCGAATTCAACATCCCGGTAAAGGAGTCGGCGGCGGACGCTGGCGAGGAGAGTTACTGGACGCTCAAGCGGATCCTGTCGTCGGTCTCGACGCTCATCCCGATATTGGCGATGCTGGGCTTCTGCGTCGCGTTCATTTTTACAATCCGCGACGACGTGTTGCTGTGGCTGCAGCGGCGTAGTTTCCTGATAGGTCTGCTCACGACCGTGCCGTTCGCGGTGATCGCGATCGTCTATTCGAGCGGCGGGAAGTTCCTCGGCAACACCACGCCGTGGGAGCCGGTCAAAATCACCTTCCTGCTCAGCTACGCCGGAATCCTGGCCGATCATTACCGCAATCTTTCGCGGACCTACTGGGGGATGCCGCCTTGGCGGTTTACGCTGCCATTCCTGCTGGTGGCCATCCTGCCGGTGATCCCGTTCTTCGCGCTCTCGGATTTCGGGCAGATGCTTGTCTTCTTCGGCGCCTACGTGACGCTGTACGTGGTTGCGGTGAGGCGGCTGCCGCAAGTGACTATGGCCATCCTTTTGATCGCCGTGTTGCTCGGGGCTGCAATCTTCTCGGCTGGAATCTACAACACCGCCGTAGACATCTTCAGCGATAAGTCGCAGGTTTCGGCCTTCGAACGCGTCAAGGGGCTGATCGGCCGCGGAGTCCCGGCCCGCATCCACCAGCGGTTTTACCTGTGGCGGCAGGGTGGAGTCGCCCCCGACCCCGAGGAACATTGGTGGTGGGCGGGGGAATCGGCGGAGGCCGAAGGCCGAGGGGTGTCGAATGAGGAAGCGTGGTATAACAAATACGCTTACCAGCCTTCCCAGGCGCTCTACGGGGTGAGCGACGGGCGGGCGCTCGGGCTGGGGCTCGGGCGCGGCTACCCGGAGAGCGTGCCGATCGCCGACTCCGATTTCATTTACGCCGCGGTCGCGGAGGAGATGGGGCTGGCCGGCGGCGCAATCATCATCGCCGCGTTCGTCATCATCGTCATCGCCGGGATGCGCGTGGCCATCGAGGCGCGCGACATGTATACGAAACTGATAGCGGCGGGCATCACGGCCTTCTTCGGTTTTCAGGCCGTCGTCAACGTCGGCGGGGTGATCCGCATGCTGCCGATGACGGGGATAACGCTGCCGTTCGTCAGTCACGGCGGATGGTCACTGCTGACCAGTTTCTTTATGCTCGGGATGCTGATGGCGATTTCACATAGGAACAATTGTGAAAATTACAGTCGGACAAATCACTGACAAAGGGCTTAATCCGAAACGGTTGTCGAATGAAGACAGCCTGCTGGCGATACCAGAGCGCGGACTGTTCCTGGTCGCCGACGGGGTCGGCGGGCGGTTAGGCGGCGCGCGCGCCAGTCAGGTGGCGGTTGAGATCTTCTCGAAAGTCTTCGCCCAGCGGCATCAGGAGGATTTGCGTAAAGTCGTCGAAAACACCCTAGATCTGTGCAATCAGAAGATATACGAAGAGTCGCGCTCGGACCCCAACTTCGGCGGGATGGCGACTACAATCGCCATGGTGGCCGTCGAGGGTAGTCGCGCAATCGTCGCGCACGTCGGCGACAGCCGCGTCTACCGCTTCGATCGCAAAGGGCTGATCTGTTTGACCGAAGATCACAGCGAGGTCGGCGAGGCTCTGCGCGCCGGTCTGATCACCGCCGAGCAGGCAGCGCGCCACCCACGCCGCAACGTGATCAGTCGCGCGCTGGGCGCCGAAATCGAAGTCGAGCCGGATTTCCGCGAAATAGAGATCGACGATCGGACCAGCTTCATGCTTTGCAGCGACGGCGTCACGCGCCACGTCACCGACGATGAGATCGCCCGCTTGATGAAAAACGGGCAACGCCCGCAGGAGATCTGCGAGCGGTTGAAGCAACTCTGCTATCAGGGCGGCGCCGAGGACAACCTGACCGCGATCGTGGTCGATTTCGGCGTGCGCCCGTATTTCGAGGAGGCCACGAAACCGCGCGTCCCCGCGCGCGCCGCTCAAGCCAGAGGGGCTTCTGATGAACTCGACGGGCCCCTGCGGCAGGCGAACAAAATCGAGGTCGACCTTAAAATGCGTGAGCCGGCCTCGGGGAAGCTCGGACCCGCCTCCGCTGGCGGCAAGAAGGGGGGCGCCGCGCCGTCGCAAGAAGGCGCCAACCACCAGTCCGCGCGTCAATCCGAACCTCAAACAGAATCCTCGCCAGGGGTGGCTCAGCCGGAAGCGTCCCGATCGGAAGCGAGAAGATCCAAAAAGCTGAATTCCCGCGCCTTGACTATACAAGGCGATGAAACACCCCTGGAAGGAGAGATGTCGATACTTATGAAGATGAGCTTGTTATTCGTTATGTTAATCATCGGGCTGGTCAGTGGCGCTCTCCTCTATGGATACACTCCAGTGAAACCGTTTATAGACAAATGGTTGGGAACTATCGCTCCTTATGAGGACAAGCGGATTCAGTACCGTTTCAAAGACCCTGAGGTCAACTCCGCATACGCGCTCCATGTGGAAGGCCGCTCTGACGAGGCCCGAACGCGCATTAATGCCGCGCTGACCGCCAATCCGTCTAACGCCGAAGCCCTCTATTATTTAGGCCGGGTCGATCTCGATCAGAGGAAGTACGACGACGCGGTGACCCATTTGAAAGAGGCGGCGAAATTGGACGCGAAATTACCCGACGTTTGGTCGTATATGGCGATGGCGTATCTGGGATTGGGCCAGCCGCGAAACGCGATGGACGCTCTGCAGCGAATTTCCGGTCAGCCCCATGGCGCGCCCGGCGCGAATCCGCAGTCGAGTCCTACGCCGGCGGGATG
>DATEMG010000322.1:0-2828 GCA_035275805.1 Blastocatellia bacterium | reverse complement strand
TCGCTCAGCGTCGGGTGCGAGTGGACGTTGCGGGCGATCTCGCGCGGCGTCAACTCGGCGAACCGGGCCAGCGTCAATTCCGGCAAAAGTTCAGTCACGTCAGGGCCGATCATGTGAGCGCCGAGCATCTCGCCGTATTTTTTGTCGCTGATCAATTTGACGAAGCCGGTGGGGTCGCCCAGACCCTGCGCCTTGCCGTTCGCCGTGAATGGAAACTTGGCGACGTTGATGTCGTAGCCGCGTTCGCGCGCCTGTTTCTCGGTGTAACCGAAGCTGGCGATCTGCGGCTGGCAGTAAGTGGCGCGAGGCATCATGTCGAACTCCAGTTCTATGGTTTCGACTCCCGCAATGTTTTCAGCCGCGATGACGCCCATCGCCTCGGCCACATGCGCGAGCATCAGTTTGGCGGTCACGTCGCCGATGGCGTATATGTGCGGGATATTGGTCTGCATCTTGCTGTTGATCTCGATCGCGCCGCGCTCGGTCAGCCTGACGTCGGTCCTTTCCAGGCCGTAGCCTTCGACGCGCGGTTTGAAGCCGATGGCTTGCAGAACCTTGTCGGCTTCGAGCGTCTGCTGTTTGCCGTCCGGCGTGGTGACGGCGCAGCGGACGTTCCGGCCCGTGTCTTCGATGTTGTCTACGCGCGTTCCGGTCATAACCTTGACGCCGTTGCGCCGGAATTGGCGGTTCAACTCCGCCGACACCTCTTCGTCCTCCAGCGGCGTGACGCGATCAAGAAACTCAACGACGGTCACATCCACGCCGTAACTATTGAACACGTAGGCGAACTCGACTCCGATGGCGCCTGCGCCCGCGATGATGACACTCCCCGGGAGGTGGTCTTCCATGATCTGTTCTTCGTAAGTGACGACGCGCTCGCTCAGCTTAGAGCCGGGGATCAGCCGTGTGGTCGAACCCGCGGCGATGATGCAGTTTTTAAACCTGACAGTCTCTTCGCCGCCCGCGTTCAGCTTCACGTTCAGCGTATGCGGATCGGTGAATGCCGCCCAGCCTTCGTATTCGTCAATCTTGTTCTTCTTCATCAGGTAGCGCACGCCTTTGACGCGGCCGTCGGCCACCTTGCGGCTTCGGCGGAAGGCTTCGCCGTAATCGAAACTGACGCTTCCTTCGACGTTGATGCCGAAGGTCTTGGCCTCGTGTTTGAAGATGTGAACCAGCTCCGCGTTGCGGAGCAGCGCCTTGGACGGAATGCACCCGACATTAAGACAGACGCCGCCCCAATACTGTTTTTCGATAATGGCTGTCTTCAGCCCAAGTTGTTTGGCGCGGATGGCCGCAACGTAACCTCCAGGCCCTGCGCCCAGCACGACAACATCGTACTCTTTCGCCATTGATTCGCTCCGGTAGTGGAAATTTCAGGCGTGACCCCACAGTCCTTAGACCGCGATCATCACCGACTCCTTCATGGTCGCTTCGACATCCTTGACTTCTTTCGGCGTCTTCGCGGTCAACACCTCGAAACCGTCTTCGGTCACCAACACGTCGTCCTCTATTCGCACGCCGATGTTGAAATACTCTTCGGGGACGCCTTCGGTCCCGGCGGCGATGTAAATTCCAGGCTCGACGGTGAAGACCATTCCCGGTTCGAGTTTTCGCCAACCGTCCTGCGCTTTGTAGCGTCCAACGTCGTGGACGTCCATCCCGAGCCAGTGGCCGGTGCGGTGCATGAAGAATTTTTTGTACGACTCTTTTTCGACGATTTCTTGCGGGGAGCCGGTGAGGAGACCCAACTTGAGCAGTTCTTCCGAGACCACCTCGACGGCCTTCTCGTGCAGCTTCATAAAGCTCTCGCCGGGTTTGACCATCTTGATTACCTCTTTATTGGCGTTGAGCGTGGCCTCATAGATGGCCTGCTGGGGGCGCGTGAATTTGCCGTTGGCGGGAAAGGTTCGCGTGATGTCGCCGGAAAAGAGGTTATATTCGGCGCCCGCGTCAATAAGCACCATGTCGCCGTCTTTGATCCGGTCGTTGTTGGTGTTGTAATGCAGGATCGTCGTGTTGAATCCCGATCCGACAATTGACGGGTAGCCGACGCCCGTCGCGCCGCTTTTGCGAAAGACGTATTCGACGATCGCTTCAAGCTCGTATTCGTACATGCCCGGTTTGCAATGCTTCATCGCGGCGACGTGGCCTTCGCCGCTGATGGCGATGGCGCGGCGCAGACTGTTCAGGTCGTCTTCGCTCTTGCGCAGCCGCATCTCATGCAGAATCACTCCTGAGTCGATGATCACTGTCGGGGCGTAGACTCCGCCGCGAACCTTCTCACGGATATATTTGACGGTAGAGATAATCTTGTGATCGAAATGTTCATTGTTACCGAATCGGTAATAAAGC
Source organism: Blastocatellia bacterium (assembly GCA_035275805.1). GTDB lineage: Bacteria > Acidobacteriota > Blastocatellia > RBC074 > RBC074 > JAJVID01. Next base: position 473 of record DATEMG010000322.1, on the reverse strand, counting down.
TTTTCGACATTCTGCAGGTATTTAGGCAGGACTTCGGAAATTTTGCCGATTTCATAAGCGGCGTCGGCGCCATGCTCCGAGATCGCGCCTTCGACGCCGGTTCGTATGCCGGTCCAAATCTCCTCCTCGCGGATTCGCGGTCGGACGAAGAGGACGTATTTGTGTTCCGGATGCGAGGGCGCGAGCACGGCCACGCAGTCCGGCTCGTTCAATCGAGTCAGGTAATAAAAATCGGTGTCCTGACGGAACTCGAAATCGGTGTCGTGGTTGCGTTTGATCTCGTGGGCGCTGGCGAAGACCGCGACGCTATTAGGCTCCATCTTCTCCATGAATTCGACGACTCGTGATGGTTTCATTTGATTGCTCCTTAAAACGTATGTGATGTAAAGAGCCGTAGTATAACCAAATCGCGCCGTTGGTACAGTACCGCGCGCGTAAGCAAGCGGTCTCGTCGGCATGCGACCGCTTGCTTA
>DATEMG010000321.1:0-3239 GCA_035275805.1 Blastocatellia bacterium | reverse complement strand
GAACCGACGCGCTTATACGTCGCGCCGCAGTTTCGCCGATCGGCGATCGCCGCCCTGCGCGAGGCCGGCGTCGATCCCGAAAGGCCTTACGTCGCGATCGCGCCGACCAACGAGTTTTATACCAAACGCTGGCCGCCTGAGCGCTATGCGGCGGTCGCCGGCGCTCTCGTCGCGCGAGGGTTTCAAATCGTGATGACCGGGGCGCCGACGGCTGAGCAGCGGGCGCAGTTGGCTGACACGCAGGCGGCGTCGAAACATCATTTGGCCTGCTTGGCTTCGCTCGGCGTCGGGGAGTTGGTCGCGGTGATCGCTGGCGCAAAACTCTTCGTCGGCAATGACAGCGGCCCGGCGCACATCGCGGCCGCGGTCAAGACGCCACTGGTGGCGATCTTCGGCCCTGCGAGCGCGGCTCGATGGAAACCGTGGGGCGCGCCGTCCGCCCTGGTTCAAAACTATTTCCCGTGCAATCCTTGCGCGATGTACACCTGCGAAGCTTTCGACGAACCCGAGTGCATCCGGTCGATCACGATGGGGCAAGTAATGGAAGCTATCGACCGACTGTTGTGAAATTAAATGATGGATTATCAGCGCGTTCAACAAATCATCGGTAAATTCCCCGACCTGCGGATAGTCACGGTCGGAGATCTGATGCTCGACGAATTCATTTGGGGAGAGGCGCGCCGCATCTCTCCCGAAGCCCCGGCGCCGGTGGTCGAGGTCAAACGCGAGACCTGGCATCTGGGCGGGGCGGGCAACGTCATTTCGAACCTGCTGGAACTCGGCGCTCGCGCGGTCCCGATCGGCGTCGTCGGGGCTGACGATGCGGCGAAGATGTTGCGCGACCGCTTCGCCGAACGGAACGCCAGGGTTGACGGCGTCATCACCGACGCCTTTCGCCCGACGACGCGCAAGACGCGTGTCGTCGCGCACAGCGGACGCCAGTATCAGCAGATAGTTCGGGCCGACCGCGAAGATCGTTCGCCGGTCTCAGGCGGCGTCGAAGACCGGATAATCGCCGCCTTCAATCAGGCCGTATCGAGCGCCGACGCCGTGATCGTCTCCGATTACGAGAAGGGCCTGTTGACGCCTCGCGTGCTGAGCGCCGTGATCGGATCGGCGCGGTCGCGGGCAAAACTGGTCTGCGTCGATCCTAAGATCAGAAACTTCGCTCACTACCGCGAGGTAGATGTGATCACGCCGAATCAGAACGAGGCTGAACGAGCGAGCGGCGTCGAGATCACTGACGAGCCGTCCCTGGGCGCGGCCGCCAGGCGGATTCGCGATATGACCGCCTGCAAAAATGTGCTGATCACTCGCGGCGAATTCGGAATGAGCCTGCTCGGCGCGGAAGAAGAGATGACCCACATAGCGACCACGGCGCGTGAAGTTTATGACGTGACCGGCGCCGGCGACACCGTAATAGCTACTCTCGCGCTCGCGCTCGCGTCAGGCGCGAAACTGAATGAAGCCGCGATCATCGCCAATCGCGCCGCGGGCATTGTCGTGGGCAAAGTTGGCGTCGCCGCCGTATCGCGCGATGAATTGCTAGCCGCGCTGAGACAATGATCAACTATATTCTCCTATAATCTCTAAATCGAAACAGGCGAGATTGGTGTTTGCGGCAAAGAAGGCGTCAATAGAACGCTGATGACGCGGACGGGAGCGGATCATCGCGGATAAAACCAAAAAGATAAGCGTCAATCCGCTCTATCGGCGTCATCCGCTTTCTATTGACCCGCATACTGATCTGATTACCGCTCTAGTTTGCCGCAACTGTTTGCTTAATCGCGCGGTAGCCGTTGACTGCTGATAGGATGGTCAGACATTTTCCGATTGTTACTGCAGCCGCTCGTTTACACGAGTAATATTATTAACAATTAAAGCGATAATTAGACATTTTCTCTAACCTTCGTATTTCTAATTTTCCCTCAAAAGTGTCCCAAAAGCGCGAAAAACGCTGTAAAAGACCATACAAATTGAATTGCTCATTTTGTATCTTTTTCGTTCAAATAGTGTCTCTAATATTCAACTGTCAATAGCCTCACAATATTTTTTTCCCTCCTAAATCTGGTTTGAGGCGCGTGTTAAGTCGCTACTCGAAATGGGGCGCCGGCGTTCAAAATTTCGGATATATAATCCGCGCCGTTCTGCTGAAGGGTCAGTAACGATGAATGGATTACAAATCAACTTAAAAGTTCTCACTCGATCAACGATGGAATTCCTTCAATGATGGAATCAGGTCGAGCTTGAAGGTGTCTGATCAACACTGGGGAGAACGTTGATTTGAAGTTGGTCTTCAACCCCCAACAAGGAGAAAAATTGATCCTATGCGCTCCGCTTTAAACAGATCTTTAGGAATAGCGTGTGTAACTACGGTCTTTCAATTAAGCTCAATGGCGCAGAATCCAGCGATTCCGCAGGCTCAATCACTGCAGCCAGCCGCAACTTCCGGCGTTACTTCTACTACATCTGAAACTGAACTACCTAGCATTAGCAAACCCGGCAAACCTAAATTGGACGCCCAGGCGTCTTTGGCCTCTGAGAAGAGGTACGCCGCGCTCGCGTTCCCGGTATTGAGGCCCAAATCATCTCCGGTATCTGAGAGAGCTTTGGAGAAGACTCAGGACATAGCTTCTGGAAGGATCGCGAGCGAAGTCAACGCCGGGATCAGGACTCGCTCCTGGACGATTCCGCCGCTTTCGACTCGGAAAAGAATCGCAGGCGAAGCCAGACCAGAGAGCATGATCAGCGCCGCAATCGCCGAGCCTAAAATCTCGTTGAATAATCCTTCAATCCGGCTCAGAGTCAGTCCTAGCGAATCAAAATTGAATGGCAGCCTGTTCACTGGTCCGAGCATAAATAGTCTGGGACCTCCGTCGAAATTCCAGGCGACGGCTTACGCGCTGCGCGGAATCACTGCCAGCGGAATCTATGTCAGACGCGGAGTGATCGCCGCCGATCCGCGAGTGATCCCGATCGGCTCCGTCGTGCAAATTATCACCCCGGGATACTCAGGCATTTACACCGTTCAGGACACCGGCCGTTTAATCAAAGGCAAGATCGTTGATGTGTGGCTTCCCTCGACGCGCGAGGCGCGATTTTTCGGACGCCGCAGCATAAAACTGCATGTTCTGCGCTGGGGCAAAAAGCGTCGCAGCCAGATATAGAAACGAACGTCGAGGATCGAAGATCGAGGGTCGAGCGCCGAAGGTCGAGGATTGAAAATAGCAATTTCAATC
>DATEMG010000320.1:0-10320 GCA_035275805.1 Blastocatellia bacterium | reverse complement strand
AGAGATGGCTATCCGCGCTGCGGTGGGAGCGGGGCGCTGGCGGCTCGTGCGACAGTCACTTACCGAGAGTTTGCTGCTCTCATTGGTTGGCGGCCTTGCCGGACTGCTCCTGGCCAGGTGGGGCGTCAAGCTGCTCGTGGCGTTCAGCCCCGACTGGATCGAGCGCATAGATGAAAGCCGCGTGGACGGCCGCGTATTCGGTTTCACCTGTGTGGTCGCGCTGGTAACAAGTTTGCTCGCCGGCCTGCTTCCAGCGTTGCAAGCGTCGAAGGCTGATGTCAATGAAACGCTCAAAACGCAGTCATCCAGATCGCCGCGCGGTGGGCGTCGAACGATGCCCGCCTTGATGATCACCGAGCTCGCGCTATCGCTGGTCTTACTAGTGGGGGCCGGGCTGATGATCAAGAGCTTCCTGCGGCTACTGGCCGTCCCAAAGGGCTTCGATCCGGATGGCGTATTAACGCTCGTGCTCAGCCCGAACCCCGCCAAATATCCGCCGCGATCGCCGCAACGTTTCGCTTATTACCAGGAAGCGCTCACGCGCGTTCAAGCTTTGCCAGGCGTTCAGTCCGCCGGCCTGGCGAGTTTAACTCCGCTGGAGGGAGGATACTCCCGCGCTCTGCTTCAGATCGAAGGAGGTTCGCCGTTTGAGCGGGGACAAGAACCAGTGATTGATATCAATCTCATCAGCCCTGAATACTTTCATGCGATGGGCATCGAGATGCGCGCCGGACGGCCATTCGCCGCTCAAGACAGCGCCGAAGCGCCGAAGGTCGTAATTATTAACGAAACGATTGCGAAGCGCTATTTCCCCAATGAAAATCCGATTGGCTATAGGTTGTTGAATGGCCAGATTCCGAGAACCATCGTGGGAGTGGCCTCCGACACACGTCATTTAGGTTTAGACCAGGAGACTCGTTTAGAAACTTACCAGCCATACACGCAAGACCAGGAATGGGATAGGAGTCTGGTCCTGGCCGCGCGAGTCGCCTCCGGTCAAAACAATCCGGCCAGTCGAGCAAGTTTGGCCAACGCCATGCGCAATCAGATGCAAGCAATCGAGCCTAATGAGCCGGTCAATCAGGTCGATCCGTTGGAAGACCGCTTATCGAATTCGCGCGCGGTCGCGGGGCGGCGCTTCCAAATGCTCCTGTTCGGCGTGTTCGCCGGCCTTGCGCTAGTCATCGCGACGGTCGGAATTTACGGCGTCGTCTCCTACGCCGTCAGTCAGCGCGCGCAAGAGATCGGCATTCGGATGGCCCTGGGCGCGCAGGCGAGCGATGTGTTGCGAATGGTGATCTGGAGAGGAATGAGCTTGACGCTGATGGGCGTGGCGCTGGGAGTGGCGGCGGCGCTGGCCCTGACGCAAGTCATGAAGAATCTGCTGTTCGAGGTGAGCTCGACCGATCCGGCGACCTTCGCGTTGATCGCGTCGCTATTGGTCGGCGTCGCTTTCATTGCGAGTTATATCCCGGCTCGGAGGGCGACGAAGGTTGATCCGCTGATCGCGCTCCGCAGCGAATAAGTGAGACTGATGGCTGATGCGACGCAAACAAAGCGGTTTCGTTTCTGGTTGTGGCTGATTCGTGTAATCGGCGTGATTGTCCCACGCCGCATGCGCGCCGACTGGCGGCAGGAATGGGAAGCGGAGTTGCGTCACCGCGAACGGTTGCTTGTTGAATGGGACCGTCTCGGCTGGCGAAACAAGCTTGAATTACTGCGACGAAGCTTGAGCGCCTTTTGGGACGCTTTGGTTTTGCAGCCACAAAGATTGGAGGATGAGATGTTTCAAGACCTGCGCTTTGGCGTGCGAATGCTGCTCAAACACCCTGGCTTCACAGCGGTCGCTGTATTGACGCTGGCGCTCGGCATCGGCGCGAACACGGCGATCTTCAGCGTCGTCAACGCCGTCTTGTTACGACCGCTGCCGTTCGCCGAGCCTGAGCGGTTGGTGTCGATCGCGGAGACGCATCCCGAAATTCACAGGGTTGAAGTGGCGACGCCGGATTTCGAAGATTGGCGGCAGCAGGCGCAGTCGTTCACGGATATGGCGGCCTGGTCGCTCAAAGACTTGGGCAAGACGGCGCTCACCGAGGCGGGCGAGCCGGAACAATTGCAGAGCACATGCGTTACGCCGAACCTATTTCCTTTGCTCGGCATCGGCCCGGCGCTGGGCCGTAATTTCCTGCCGGAGGAGAACCAGTCGGGGCGTGACCGCGTAGCGATTGTGAGCTATGGGCTGTGGCGCCGCCGGTTCGCCGCCGATCCAAACCTGGTGGGGCGCACGATCCGGCTGAACAGCGAAAATCACATTGTCGTCGGCGTTATGCCGCAGGACACGCAATTGCCCTTCGATACCGACGTCTGGCTTCCGCTCTCGCAACTCCGGACGGATTTACTTACCAACCGCGTGCGCCATCCGCTGGAAGTCGTGGCGCGGCTTAAAGCCGGAGCGACGGTGGAGCAGGCGCGCGCCGAAATGGAGGCCATCGCGGGGCGGCTCGGGCAGGCTTATCCGGCGACCAACAAAACCATCGGAGTCACGCTCGCTCCGCTGCTCGAACAGTTGACCGGCGACCTAAAACCTGCGCTGCTGGCGCTGTTCGGGACGGTCGGCCTGGTGTTGTTGATAACTTGCTCCAACGTCACGAACCTGTTGCTCGGGCGCGCGACCGAGCGACAGCGTGAAGTCGCCGTCCGCGCGGCTTTGGGCGCCGGTCGCGTGCGCTTGTTCCGGCAATTTCTGACGGAAACTATGTTGCTGGCCTGGCTCGGCGGCGGCGGCGGGCTGTTGCTTGCGATTTGTAGCTTGCCGTTGCTGCGCGCCGCGCTGCCCGGCGCGACGACCGATCAACTTCCGGCGCTGAAGGCAGTCAGCCTGGATCTGCGCATGCTCGGCTTCACGCTGTTCGTAACAACGCTGACCGGCGCGCTGTTCGGCCTGATACCGGCGTTTCAACTTTCACGGCTCAACCTCAATCAGACGCTCAAGGAAGGCGCCAAGGCTTCGGCCGGAGGCGCGCGACGCCGCGCCAGCCGCGCGCTGGTGATCGCCGAAGTCGCGCTGACCACGGTTGCGTTGGTCTGCGCGGGTCTCCTGCTCAGAAGCTTTCAACGGCTGACGCAGGTTGATCCCGGTTTCCGCGCCGACCATTTGTTGAGCGCGCAACTCACTCTGCCGGGAGCGAAATATCAAAATTACGAACAGGTGAAAAGTTTTCATCAGCGACTGTTGCCGCGCATCGCCGCATTGCCCGGCGTCGAGGGCGTGGCCACGATAGATAACTTTCCGTTGACCGCCTCGAACGCCAAAACGCGCTTCGCCATTGAAGGAGCGCCACGACCTGCGCCCGGACAGTTTCCAACTGCGCAGATACGCGCCGTCAGCCATGACTACTTCCGCGTGATGGGCATTGCGCTCAAAAGAGGGCGCGTCTTCACGGAAGACGATCTGATGAACACCCGCGTTTTCCAAATCATCAACGAGACGCTTGCGCGCCGCTATTTTCCGAACGAAGACCCGATCGGCAAAAAACTCTTAAATGGAGTGATGTTCCCGAACCCGGTCGCAGTTCCGATCATCGGCGTGGTGGCCGATGTCAAAGACCTCGGTCTGGCTGGACCGGTCGAGCCGACAATTTATGGTCCGGTTTTCAGCAACCGGTCATTGTTGATGATTCGCACGACGGGCGAACCTGTCGGTCTCGCCGCGACTTTACGGCAAGCGGTGTCGGCGACTGACGGCGAGCAGCCCGTTCATCAAATCCGGACGATGGAAGAAGCGCTTTCGATATCGCTGGCCAGACGGCGCTTGTCCGCCCTTTTAACTGGGGCTTTTGCCGCGCTCGCGCTACTGCTGGCGGCCATCGGGATTTACGGCGTGTTGGCCTGGACCGTCAGCGAACGCGCGCGCGAGATCGCCGTTCGCCTGGCCTTGGGAGCGCAAACCGGCGACGTGCTCAAACTGGTCGTAAGCCAGGGGATGAAACTGACGCTGCTCGGCCTGGCCATTGGATTGGCGGCTTCGCTGCCGGTGGCCGGGGCAATGAAAAGCTTGCTCTTCGGCGTCGGCGCAGGTGACCCGACGACCTTTGCCGTCATTGCGCTTCTGCTTGTGTTGACGGCGCTGCTGGCCTGCTACCTCCCCGCGCGAAAGGCGGCGAAAGTTGATCCGGCAGTCGCGATGCGTCAGGAGTGATCGGCTTGCGGATTGCGGAACGAATTGATGTCAAACCCAAATTACAAAAGAAAAGAATTTCTGAAACCGCATCTCTGGCTGATACGCGTAATCGGACTGACCGTGCCGCGCCGATTACGCGCCGACTGGCGGCAGGAGTGGGAAGCTGAACTGCGATACCGCGAACGGTCGTTGGCCGAATGGGATCGGCTCGATTGGCGAAACAAACTTGAACTGCTGCGGCGAAGTCTGGCCGCGTTTTGGGACGCGCTGTGGTTGCAGCCGCAACGATGGGAGGACGAAATGATTCAAGATTTGCGTTATGGCATACGAACGTTTCTGAAAAATCCGGGCTTCACGGCGATTGCAGTCATCACGCTGGCGTTGGGCATCGGCGCGAACACGACGGCGTTCAGTCTGATTCACGCCGCGCTGATTCAGCCGCCGCCATATCGAGACGCGGGGCGAGTGTTGTTCGCGATGGGCTGGGATGCGCGACGCGATCAGATGCGATTCCAGGTGTCGGCGGCGGATTTTCAGGACTGGCGCGCGCAATGCAGTTCGTTCGAGCATGCGGCGGGCTATCGCTATTGGGACATAAACATTACGGGCAATGGCGAGCCAGAGCGAGTGCAGGGGTACAATGTCACAGCCAATCTTTTTCAACTGCTCGGCGTCGAGCCTCTGCTGGGGCGCACGTTTCAGCCAGAGGAAGACAAGCCGGGCGCGGCTAAAGTCGCGGTGCTCAGTCACGGATTGTGGCAGCGGCGCTTTGGCGCAGCGCCCAATATGATAGGGCGGACGGTAACGCTCAACGACGAAAGCTACACGATCATCGGCGTGATGCCCCCGAAGTTTGAATTTCCGCAACTCAATTTCAAAGGCGATTTGTGGGCGCCGTTCAATCACGATGCCGCGCGGTTGCGCGCCGATCAAAACGCCAATTTCAGCATGGTAGCCGTCGCGCGGTTGCGTTCTGACCGCACGCTCGCGCAAGCGCAGGCTGAGATGAACGGCATTTATCGGCGGTTGGCGGAGCAGTACCCGGAAACCAATGCCAGCGCAGGCATCCGGCTGACGCCAATGCAGGATATGATTGTACGCGGAGTGCGTGGGCCATTGCTGGCGTTGCTTGCGGCGGCCTTGTTCATCTTGCTGATCGCCTGCGCCAACGTAGCGAATTTGCTGCTGGCGCGCGCGCAAACGCGCGTGAAGGAAATGGCTTTGCGCGCGGCGTTGGGGGCGTCGGCCTTCCGCGTAGCGCGACAAATGCTGACGGAAAGTTTGTTGCTGGCGCTCCTGGGCGGCGGTCTGGGAGTGATACTGGGGCAATGGCTGCTGGCGGCGATTCGTTCCGTCATTCCCGAACACGTCAGAAACTCGCAACCTGCTCTGATGGAAATCGGCCTCAACCCACAAGTCCTGTTCTTTGCGTTGGCGCTGGCGTTGTTGACCAGTTTGCTGTTCGGCCTCGCTCCGTTGTGGCGGTTGACGCGGCGCGAGTTGGCGCCGGATTTGAAAGAAGGCGCACGCAACTCCGGCGCCGGATTGCGGCATCGCGCGGGCAATCTGCTGGTCGTTGCTGAAGTCGCATTGTCGTGTTTTTTGTTGGTCGGTTCGGGATTGATGCTGCGCAGTTTGTACGCGCTTTTCAATGTCAATGCAGGATTTACGGCGGAGAAGTTGTTGGCGCTGGATGTGGCGTTGCCGCCGACGCGCTATGCGAGGGCTGAACAGCAAAGGAGTTTTTATCGTGAAGCCTTAGCGCGCCTCGCCACATTGCCGGGCGTGGAAGCGGTGGGAGCAGTGAATACGCTGCCGCTCAGCACCAGCAATTCCGGCGGGCCGTTTCTGATTGAAGGCCAGCCGTCGCCTGCCCCTGGCGCACAGTCGAACAGCGATTTTCGCATCATCAACCCCGACTACTTTCGCGCGCTCGGCATGCGGCTCGAACGTGGCCGCGGGTTCACTGCGCAGGACAATCGACAAACGCAACCGGTAGCCGTCGTCAATCAAGCCTTCGCGCGCCAGTATTTCCCCAACGAAGACCCGGTCGGCAAGCGCATTCGTTTCGGACTGCCCACGACGCCCCTGGATCAAAGCCCCTGGTTGTTGATCATCGGGGTGGTGAATGACGTGCGGCATCTGGATTTGGCTACGGCGCCGCGCCCGGAAAGTTACACGCCGCTGGAACAAGCGCCGCGCCCGGCGCTCACCCTGACAGTGCGAACGAGTGGCGCGCCGGAAGCGTTGCTAGCTGCCGTGCGCGAACGCTTGCGCGCGCTGGATGCGAACCTGCCACTGTACAACGTGCAAACGATGGAGCAGATCGTCGCGCGTTCACTGTTTACGCAACGGCTGACGACGAACGTGATGTTGATGTTCGGCGGCGTAGCGTTGCTGATGGCGACCATCGGTTTGTTCGGCTTGATCTCTTATGCGGTCAGTCAACGCACGCGCGAACTCGGCATTCGACTTGCGTTGGGCGCGACTAAGCGCGACGTGTTGCGATTGATCATCGGGCAAGGCGTGAAGTTGGCGCTTGCGGGCCTGGCGCTTGGCTTGGCGGGCAGCTTCGCATCGATGCGGATGCTGAAGAACATGCTGTTCGGCGTGGGCGCCGCCGATCCGTTGACTTTTACGGCCAGCGCCTTGCTGTTGCTGCTGGTGGCGCTGCTGGCCTGCTGGATACCGGCGCGCCGGGCGACTAAGGTTGATCCGATGGTCGCGCTTAAGTATGAATGAGCGCGATCCGGCTCCTCGAAATGACTTTCGTAGTCAGTGATGGGGAACAAAGACCGATGTCCTGACGCCGCTTTTCCATCCCCCGATATTCTAAGGGAAGCTCGACACGGATCGGAGCGACCGTGTCGTCTTCAGAAATCACTCAATCCGGCCATTATAGCCATTAATAAACCCAGTGGCGCTCCTCCTTACCTTGACATTCGATGGGAAGTCCGCCAGACTCCGCCCGGACTTTCACCCGTAAGAATTTCATTCAAAGGACGTCGTGACATGACTAAAGTTGACATACTCCAGGGCACGCTCGACATGCTGATTCTCAAGACCATCGGCCACGATTCGATGCACGGGTTCGCCATCGCCCTTCGCATCCGGCAGGTCACCGACGAGGTGATTCAGATCGGCGAAGGCTCTCTCTACCCGGCGCTCTACAGAATGGAGCAGAAGGGGTGGATCAAGGCTGAGTGGGGAGTGACGGAGAACAATCGGCGGGCCAAGTATTACAAGCTGACGAAGGCTGGGCGCAAACAGTTGGAGGGTGAAGTCGCCTCGTATGCCCGGCTGACCGACGCCATCGCCAAGATACTGCAAGCAGCCTAGCGGCGAGTGGGGTTACACGCGATGAGTTCCTTACGGCAACTCTGGCGCCGGCTGCTTTCGCCGTTGCGCCGGGGAAGATACGAGCGCGAGATGGAAGAGGAGATGCGCTTCCATCTCGAAATGCAGATCGAGCAGAACCTGGGCGCCGGGATGTCGCCGGTAGAGGCGCGCCAGGCCGCGCGACGACAATTTGGCAATCAAACCTGGCTGAAGGAGGCGAGCCGCGATATGTGGAGTTTGAGGTTTATCGAGACGCTGATTCAGGACCTGCGCTACGGCGCGCGAACATTGATGAAGAATCCCGGCTTCACCGTGGTGGCCGCGCTCACGCTGGCGCTCGGCATCGGCGCGAATACGGCCATCTTCAGCGTAGTCGAGTGCGTTTTGCTCAAGCCGCTGCCCTACCCGCAACCCGAGCAACTCGTGACGCTCAACCGGAGCGCGCCGAAATTTGAATTTGGCAGCATCCCCTACCCGAATTTTCGTGACTGGCAGAAAGAGAACCGGTCGTTCTCGGCCATGGCCATTGCGCGTGGGTTCGGCTTCAACCTGATAGGCGCGGGCGAAGCCGAGCGCGTCAACGGACAGTTCATCTCCGCGGACTTCTTCTCCGCGCTCGGCGTCAAGCCTCTGCTCGGGCGAACTTTTGCGCCGGGCGAAGATGAGATGGGCGCCGCCCCGTTGATACTCATCAGCGAGTCGCTCTGGCTGCGCAAATTCGGTTCCGCGCCGGATGCGCCGGGCAAAGCGCTGATCCTCGACGACAAAAGCTACACTATCGTCGGCGTGATTCCTTCAAGTTTCAAGTTCTTTCCCAACGCCGATGTCTATGCGCCGATCGGCCAGTGGAACAATCCCTCGCTTCAGCTCCGCAGCGCAGGTTTGGGGATACAAGGAATTGGCCGGCTCAAATCCGGAGTCACAATCGAGCAGGCGCAAGCCGACATAGACAGAGTGTCGCGCGATCTCGCCGCCGCTTATCCGGATACCAACAAAGGCGTGGGCGCAAAGATAGCCCCGCTCAAGGAAAGGCTGGTCGGCGGCATACGGCCCACGTTGTTGATTTTGCTTGGCGCGGTAGGGTTCGTGCTGCTGATCGCCTGTGTGAACGTCAGCAACCTGATGCTCGCCCGTTCAACCGGCAGGACTCGCGAATTCGCCATTCGCGCCGCTTTGGGCGCTGGACGTTGGCGATTGCTCCGCCAATCTCTGACCGAGAGTATGATGCTGTCACTGGCCGGCGGCGGATTGGGACTCCTCGTCGCAAGCTGGGGGACGAAGGCCGCGCTTGCGGCGATACCCGACACGTTGCCGCGCGCCGAAGAGGTCGGAGTGGATGGCCGCGTCCTGCTCTTCACTATGGCCATTTCGCTGGGCGCGGGAATTCTTTCGGGGCTGGCGCCGGCGCTCAAGACTTCCGAGAGGCTTCTGTCAGAAACGCTCAAGGAAGGCGCGCGCGCGTCGCGAGCCGGGCGAGTACGCGCGCAGGGCGTCTTCGTCGCGGTCGAGATGGCGCTGGCGTTGGTCTTGTTGATAGGCGCGGGACTGATGATTCGCAGTCTCAACGCGCTTTGGAATGTTGATCCGGGCTTCCGCCCGGACAATGCGCTAAACTTCGGACTCAACCTGCCGCCGTCAATGAGGACGGCCAGCCCCGAAGCGATTCGCGCCGCCCTGCGCGAGCTTAGTGACCGGCTCAACTCGACGCCGGGCGTCCGCGCGGCCTCATTCTCGTGGGGCGGAGTTCCCTTGCTCTTCAGTAACGAGGACTTCTTCTGGATCGATGGCCAGCCAAAACCCTCGAGTCAGAGCGAGATGAACATGGCGCATCAATACATAGTCGATCCCCGGTACCTGACGGCCATGGGCATACCGCTTAAGCAGGGCCGCTTCTTCACCCCACAAGATGATGAGCGATCTTCACGCGTCGTGGTGATTGACGAGGTCTTGGCCCGCAAATACTTCGGCGCCGAAGACCCCGTTGGCAAGCGAATCCGTCTGGACGGCGACGAAAACCCATGGCAGATCGTCGGAGTGGTCGGGCACATCAATCAATATGGACTCGATTCGGACGACACGGCGACGATCCGCGCTCAGTTGTACTTCCCGCTCAGGGCGATGCCGGACAATATGATGCCGCGCCTGGCCGCCGGCGTGAATGTGATGGCGCGAGTCGATGGAGTGGGGCCAGGGGGTTTTGATTCTATACGCCGTGTCGTCCAAAGCCACAACAGCCAGAACGTCGTCTTCAGACCTCAGACGATGGAAGAAGTTATTGCAGGAACGCTGTCTGTGCGACGGTTCTCGATGACCCTGCTCAACGCGTTCGCCGTGGCGGCGCTTCTGCTGGCGAGCGTCGGGCTCTACGGCGTCATTTCGTATCTTGTCGGCCAGCGAACACACGAACTCGGCGTCCGCATCGCGCTCGGGGCCGGACGTGGGGACGTTCTGCGTCTCGTCGTAAATCACGGAATGAAGATGGCGCTCGGGGGAGTGGCGCTCGGGATACTCGCCGCGCTGGGCCTGACCCGGCTGCTGACGGAGATGCTGTACGGCGTGAGCGCGACCGACCCCGCGACATTCACGGTCATTGCATTGTCGCTCATTGCGGTGGCGCTCGCGGCCTGCTTCGTTCCCGCGTGGCGCGCCACGAAGGTTGATCCGCTGATCGCGCTCAAACACGAATGAATGAACACAGTGTTAATCAAGTTTATTAACGTTTGTCCGGATCAGTACCGCGAGCGGTAGCGAGCGGCTGTTGACAAAGACGCCGCTCGCTACCGCTCGCGGCGCTGATTCGG
>DATEMG010000319.1:0-3166 GCA_035275805.1 Blastocatellia bacterium | reverse complement strand
TCCCATTCCCCAATTAGTCGACTAATTGGGGAATGGGAAAGCGACGTCAAAGCCGCCGCACTCCAAAGCTTCGCGCTTATTCACGCTAGACTTAATGCCATAGGCATTTTAATCGAACTTGTAAGCCCGCTTCGCCAGTCTGTAAGCCAAGTCGTGGATCATCTCCTCGGCGTCGTCCATGTCCACAATGCCACGCACGACCAATCCGGCGATCCAGTTCGCGTCGACGCGGCGCGCCAGGTCGTGTCGCGCCGGAATTGATGGGAAGGCGCGCGTGTCGTCGTTGAAGCCGGCGGTGTTGTAGAGGCCGGCGGTCTCCATCGCCTGATCGCGGAAGCGGCGCATTCCGTTCAGGCTGTCGTTGAACCACCAGGGCGGGCCGAGTTTCACCGCGGGATAATGCCCGGCGATCGGCGCAAGCTCGCGCGAATAGGTCGTCTCGTCGAGCGTGAAGAGGATCAGTGTCAATCGCATGTCGTTGCCGTATCTGTCCAGCAGCGTCTTCAATCCCAGCGTGTAATCGGTCTGAACGGGAATGTCACAGCCCTTGTCGTGGCCGAACCGCTCGAAGACCAGCGGGTTGTGATTGCGGTAAGAGCCTGGATGGAGTTGCATCACGAGGCCGTCTTCCACACTCATCCGCGCCATCTGCAACAGCATATGGCCGGTGAATTCTTCGGCCTGAAAGCTTTCGACTTCGCCTTTGAGCGCGCGCTGGAATATCTCGTCGGCGAACCCGTCGGATAGCTCGCATGTCAGCAGGTTCAGCGCCGCGTGGTCGGTGGCCGTCGCTCCCATCGATTTGAAAAACGCGCGGCGGTTTTCCAGGGCTTCGATCAGACGTTTGTAGCTGGTGACCTCAAAACCGCAGATTTCGCCGAGCGCCGCGAGGTTCTCCCGCCAATCGGGCCGGTCAATGTTCACAACGCCGTCGGGCCTGAATGTCGGAACGACCCTGCCTTTCCATCCCGACTCTCTGATCGCCTTGTGATGAACGAGCGGGTCGTGCGCGGGGTCGGTCGTCGCCAGGACTTCGATGTTGAACCGCTCAAACATGCGGCGCGGGCGGAATTCCGGCTTCGTCAGACAATCGGCGATCTGATCGTAGATTCGATCGGCCGATTCGCCGCCGAGTTTCTCGTCCACTCCGAAAACATCGATCAGTTCGTGCGCCAGCCACATGCCCGTAGGCGTCCCGCGAAACAGATGGAAATTTTCGGCGAAGGTCCGCCAGATTTTGCGGTGGTCAGTTTCCACCGCGCCTCCGTCAACTCGCGGGACGCCTAGAGATTCCATCGGGATGCCCTGAGAGTAGAGCATCCTGAAAATGTAGTGGTCGGGGATGAGCAGCAGGTCGGCGGGCGTGCCGAATTGATAGTCGGGATCGGCGAACATCCGCGGGTCGACATGGCCATGCGGGCACACCAGCGGCTTGTCGGCGACCTCTCGGTAGAGGCGCATCGCGATCTCTTTCTGTCCCGGGTCTGGATCGAAATAACGATCCGCAGGTAAAGCGACTTTCTCTGTCACAGCTATCTCCTATTTGAATTAGAGGCGCCGGTACACGGATTTTACGGATGCTGACTGATCAGGACGGATGATCCGTGCGAAATCCGTATCAATCCGTCAAATCCGTGTACCGTCCTGCGTAATGAATTGCTAAAGCTTGATCAGGTCAGCGATCTTCACCGGCTTGCGCTGCTCGATGCTCCTCATCGCCGCGACGCCCGTCAGCAGAGACATCGCCCCGGCGCGCGAACCAGCGCGCTGCTTCAACGGGTCTGGGACGTCGGGTTTGAAGATCATGTCCTTCAATTTCGGGTCGGCGCCGAAATGTCCCCCGAGGCCGATCTTCATTTCGGTCAATTCCGACTTGCCGAAGTTTTTCGTCACCCGAACCTCGGCGGTCGCGGGAGGTGTCCACGGCTGGCGTTCGTATGCCCTGACGTCCAATCGGCCCTCCATTCCGTTGAAGGCCAGGTGGTAACCTTCGTATGGCATGAATGTGTTGAGCGAATAGCTCATCAACGCGCCGTTGGAATATTTCACGTTGGCCGTCATCGTGTCCCAGATGTTGATGTCTTCGCGGAAGACGCAGGCGTCGCGCAGGTAGCCGTCCTCTGACTCGCAATCGGCGTAGAGCTTCATCAACTGCTGGCTCCTCGTCATGTCCCAATAGAACTTGCAATCGGTCTTGTGTGAGCAGGTCCGGCAATTCTTTCCGCGGAGCTTACCGTTGCGCCCGTAATTTTTCAATTCGCCGAAAGCCGTGACCTCGACCGGATCGGCTTCAAGCGCCCAGTTGATGAGGTCGAAATGGTGCGTCGCCTTGTGAACCCAAAGCGAGCCGGAATTCTCCTTATAGGCATGCCAGCGGCGGAAATAGTCAGCGCCGTGCTGCACGTCCAGATACCAGTGGAAGTCCACCCCGGTCACCGGGCCGATAACGCCAGACAGTAGAATCTCCTTGACCTTTTCGGCGATGCCCGAGTAGCGGTAGTTGAACGTGACGATGATCTTCTTGCCGAATTTCTTTTCGGCGTCCAGGATCGCCTGGCACTTCTTCTCGTCCGTCGTCATCGGCTTTTCAGTGATCACGTCGCAGCCCAACTCCATGGCGCGGATGATGAACTGGTCGTGGGTCGCGTCTTTGGTCGTGACGATGACGGTTTCGGGCTTCGTCTCTTTAATCATCCGGTCAAAGTCGGTGAAAGTCCGGCAATCGACGCCGATCATCTGTTTGCCGACCTCGACGCGTTTGGGGTTGATGTCGCACAGCCCCACGAATTCGACCAATTCTCCGTATGGCCGCGCAACGCCGCTGCCCCACATCGTCGTTCCGCGGATACCCGTGCCGACCAGCGCGATTCGTTTCTTGGCGGCGGCGCTTACGACGTTGCCCGTTCCTGCGGCGATTGCCGTAACGCCAGCGCCCGCCTTTGCGGCGTGGTCAATAAATTCCCTGCGAGTCATCTGCTCTGGGTCATTATGCATCTTGCCTCCTTTTTTATTATTGGATCATAGTTTCGGCCATCGGACAGAAACTGCGCAGCCTTGAGAAGAATCTTTGCGAACTTTGCGCCATTGCGCCTTTGCGAGAAACTGGTCCATGTTGTCTAAGTGGTCTGGTTTCTCGCAAAGGCGCAATGGCGCAAAGTTCGCAAAG
>DATEMG010000318.1:0-6387 GCA_035275805.1 Blastocatellia bacterium | reverse complement strand
TGATGGCCGCGATCGGTCACGCCAGGCTTGACGGCGGGGAGGTTTTGATTGACGGCCGGCGAGTCCGAATCGATTCTCCGCGCGGCGCGCTGCGCCTGGGCGTCGTCTACTCGCCCGAAGACCGCAAATATCAGGGACTGTTCCTGGCCCAGAGCGTGATGGCGAACGTCGTCGCCGCGAGTCTGGGCGCCTGCAGCGGCGCCGTTTTGATGCGACGTTCGGTCGAACGGGGCTTGAGCGCCGGCTTCACGCGCGACCTGGCGATCAAGACTCCAGACCTGGAGCGCGCTGTCGGCGCGCTGTCGGGCGGCAATCAACAAAAAGTCCTGCTGGCGAAATGGCTGGCGACGCGCCCGCGCGTGTTGATCGTCGACGAACCGACGCGCGGCGTCGACGTCGGATCGAAATCGGAAATCCATCACTTGCTTCGGCGCTTCACCGAAGCGGGCGGCGCGGTGATTATGGTCTCTTCGGAGTTGCCCGAAATCCTCGGGATGAGCGACCGCATCGCCGTGTTTCACGAAGGGCGAGTGGCCGGCGAGTTGAACTGTGACGAGGCGACTGAGGAGAAAATCATGCGGCTGGCGACGGGGGCATAAATGCTCTGCCAACTATGTTTTTTGCCATTTTCTTCGCATCGGGTTGTCATTGCGCGTATGGGAAGTGATCTCCGGTACGGTACCGATCTCGCGCGCTCTGGTTAAAAAAACGATCGTCCCATCACGTCTCAACCTTATCCCGTAACGAAAAGACTTCAGCTTGAAATTGAGTGATTAGCGGAAAGCTGGCGGTCTCCGAGCCTGCTTCCGCCGCGCGCTGTACGTGCCAGTGGCAAAGGCCGAGTTTCGCGACCGAGCGTAAAAACTGGCGTCGCGCGCCGTAGAGCCGGCCGTCGCCGATCGCCGAAGCGAGCCAACCAGTGCGGCGGAAGACCGAGATGGCGATGTCGAGTTGGCGCTGTGTGATCAACCCGCGCTTGACCTCCATCGAGAGCGACTGTTTCAGAATCCGCCCTTCGCGGTGAACCAGGTAGAGGGTAAAGCCGATAAAGGCGCAGAACATCGGCGCCTGGATCAGAAGATACCCGAGGAAAAAGAGCTTGGCGCCCCCGAGGACGGCCAGACTGTTCCAAAGGGCATGTAAGAAGACCGCGATGCAATAGCCTATGATCGGCGCGGCGATCTTCAGAGCCTTGTCGTGAGTCTCACGCGCGATGCCGAGGCCGACGCCCGTCATGCAAGTGAACAGGACATGCGAATAAGGCGAAAGTACGCCGCGAAGGATCAAAGTCCTTAACAGGCCGCCCGTACCGCCCGAGACCATGCTCTCGCCGTAATAGCTGATGTTCTCTACCGTCGCGAACCCCAACGCCACCACGCCAGCGTAGACTATACCGTCAACCATGCTGTCGAAATCCTTGCGGAAGAACAACGCGATAATCAGCACACAGCCGCCCTTTCCGCCCTCTTCGATAATCGGGGCCGAGACGATGGCGGCCAACGTCCCTCCGAATATGATTCCGAAGACGGTGTTGACTATATAGGCGATGAAGATGGCGATGACGGCTCCCCAGACAAATGCGAAAATCAACCGTCCGGGCGGTTCCGGATCGTAACGATCCAGCCACAAAAAGAGGGCCAGGTAAAAGCTCGCCGGGATAATCGCCGATACCGCCCCCACAATCGCGCCGCCAATCCCGACGTTAAAGACCATCAGCCCCGCCACCATCAACCCGACCACGGCGAAGCCCAGCCACATCAGCGCGACGACAACTGAATTTTTCGATTTGCCGGCGTCGAGGTAGGGATTGTATAGGCCTATATTGCGTGTGGCCTCACGCAGTCCCATGCGCGGAGTCGGCAGAGGATAATTGTATTGATCTTGGCTCACTGGAAGCCTTCCCTTTCTGGCTGATAGCCGAACCAATTACCAAATCCGTAAACGCGGCCGGCATTATACATATCGGGTCGGCGAATAATCCAACTGAATTTTTGAATTTGCATTCTGGGCCAAATCGCATATCATAACGCCGTATCCTTTAGCCCCGTGTGATCGCCGTTCCCCGTAACTTGCTCGCTCCTCGGATATTTGCAGGTAACTTCGTAACCATTTTTCAACCTAATCCGAGGTCAATCGGACAGGCGGAAGAGACGAGTACGCCCCCATTGCTTGGAGACTTTTGCTTTCATCCCACGATTGTCCCTGGAGTCAAGACATAGTTTTAAGGAGGAATTTTGACATGCAGAAACTGTTTCTTATCGTGGCGTTGATACTTGCGCTGCCCGTCATAGCTCAGGCGCAGGAAGGCTCCCGCGTGGAAGTTTTCAGTGGGTACTCATACATGCGCCTCGAAGACCAGAATGTTGACGGCCAGGATCGGGATTTGAACGGGTATAACATATCGGGCGCTATAACCGTCTTAGGAAAATCGATTGCGCTCAAAGCCGACGTGAGCGGCCATTTCGGCGATTTCCTGACTAATGTCACACCGCGCATCGATTTGGGACAGACTTTATTTCTGTTCGGCCCGCAGATCAGGCTTAGAAATGGCAGTCCGATTCAACCATTCGCCCACGCCCTGTTCGGGGTGGCGCGCGTCAAACTGTCGAATGATGCGGTCCCTGGTGACATCACTGACACCGGCTTCGCGTTCGCTCTCGGTGGCGGAGTCGACGTAAAGGGTTTCGGCAACAAAGTCGCGGTCAGGTTGGTCCAGGCCGATTACGTAAGGACGAAACTGGACCTCCTTAATGTGGGCGATAGTCAAAGCAGCAACAATCTCCGGATCTCGACCGGCATTGTTCTGCGCTTCGGTAAGATAGAGTAATGTCGAAATGACGGAAGTCAGGGGAGACAATAAGGGGAATAGGGAGTGGGGAATAGGGAAAGGGGAGACAAGGAGACAAGGAGACAAGGAGGAGGAATTTCCTTTCCTCCTTGTCTCCCCTTCTCCTTATCTCCTTACCTCTTCTTCCCACTCCCCACTGCCCATTGCCCAATCTCTATTTGTCCTTCTTGCGCTTTTTGCTTCCGCCCTTGCGCAGGATAGACCGGCGCCGCCGCCCACGGGGCGCGAAACTCCGCCCGCTTCATCCCCCAACTCATCAAAAGCTGATGCTTCTGGCGATCATGCGTTCCGGCTGACCTTGCCATCGCTTTCAGGCGATGGTCTGGGGGCCGGTCAGAAACCGGGCCATGCTCCGATGACGCCCGACGAGAGCCGGAGCGCGGCAAAAAAGTTGTGGAGCGAGGCTGAAAACCTGTGCGCGACCGGCGTGATTGAATCTCTGCGCGCCGCGTTGTCGAAATACGAGGACGCGCTCCGGCTGCTGCGTTCTGCCGGCAAGGCCGCCGAGCCTGGTGAAATCGCGCATACGCTCACCCAACTCGCGTCGGTCGCCGACTCACTGGGCGATCGACGGCAGGCAATCAATTATTACAACCAGGCGCTGCCGCTCTGGCGAGAGGCGAACGACCGCCAGAGTGAAGTTGGTACGCTCATGCGGCTCGGGCGCGTCCACAATTCCCTTGGCGACAAACAAGAGGCGCAGCGCCTCTTCGACCGCGCCCGCCTGATCGTCCAGACTTCAACCATGATGCTAACTGTCGGCGGCGAAAATCGCGCGGCGTCTGCGACGTTCGACCTGGGGAAAATTTACGAAGAACAGGGGCAGCCACAACAGGCGTTCAATCAGTACCAAAAGGCGCTGGGGATGTGGCGCGCCGCAAAGGACCGGCAGGGCGAGGCGTCGACGCTCAACAGCCTTGGAGGCTTATCCGCGCGCGCCGGTCAAATTGATCAGGCAGTTGAGTTTTTCCAAGAATCACTGCCACTCTGGCGCGCGGCGGGCGACAAACGCGGCGAGGCCGTGACTCTCAACAACCTGGCGTTTATCGCCGTCACCCAGGGACTGCGCCAACGCGCGATCGATATTCATATGCAATCGCTGCCCCTCTGGCGCGAGATCAATGACAACCGCAACGTCGCCACGACCTTGAACGACGTCGGCAATATTTACGTCACCCTCGGTTTGCCGCAGCAGGCGTTGAAATTTTATGACGAGGCTCTGCCGCTACGCCGTTTGGCTGGCGATAAACGCGGCGAAGCTGCGACGCTCAGCGCCATGGCCGGGCTATACGCTGATTCCGGAGATTTGCGGCGGGCAGCCGAGACGTTTTCACAAGCTCTGGAACTGCGCCGGCTCATTGGCGACAGGCGTGGCGAGGTGACTGCGCTCGGCAACCTGGGTTTCATTCATCAATCGCTGGGCGAATTGAACCCGGCGCTCGATTTTTACCAGCAAAGCCTGACTATCTGCCGTGACCTGGGTGACAAGGCGCGACTGGCCGGAGGGCTCGCGAGCGCCGGCGAACTACAGTTCACGCTCGGCGAAAAGGAGAAGGCCCGCGAAAACCTGGAACAATCCGTCGCCCTCTGGCGGGAGTTGAAAGACCGCCGGCGCGAAAAAAACGCGCTCGCGCAACTCGCCGCCGTTTATTCCGCTCTCGGAGAGAGAGAGAAGGCCCTGGAAACATACACACAATCGCTGTCAAATTGGCGGATGTCCAGGGCGCCAGGCGCTGTAATCAAATGAACACCTTGCATTTTACTTCTGCTGACCCACTGACGCGCTAGGAGCGATGGCGCGTCCCTTCTTCACCTGCACGTTCAAATTCTCGTCCGCGACTTCATAAAACATTCTCCCCTGCATCATCTCGTCTGTGGTCTTCTCGCCCCACTTCACGCTTTGGGAAGAGTCGGGGTTGAATTTGTTCTTCGGGCTGTTGTCGTAAGTCCCGATGAAATCGACTTTGGTCCCTTTCGGAACGCGTATCGGATCGTTGAGCATGTAAGTCCGCTGCCAGTTGAAATCGTACCGCGGGACTTCCAACGCCACCTCCTGACGGCCGTCGGGATAAGTCATCCTCATCAGGTAGGATTTGCCGCGCAGGTGCATGTGGACATGGAAGAAACTGATGACCGAGTCGGCATCGAAGGTCTTCGTCGAGGTCAGCGAATAGTTCGGGTCGTTGGGCGGAATGTTGAGATCTTTGCGGTCGCCGAACAGCACTCGCATATGTTTCTTGATCAATCCGTCGGCGAAATAGACCCCGACCCTGGTTTGATCGATCGTATCTTTTTCCGCCGGGGCGTAATGGATCTGAATGCCGAAGCGCATCCCCTTCGGAATCTTTATCGCCACCCCATCAGTCAACGCGACGGGCTGCACGCCCGGCGCCCAGCCCGAGACCATTATCGTGCCGCGCGCCGAAGGCTCGAAATCGCCCTCGAAGAAGCCGGACTCCGGGGCCTTGAGCGCCGGAGTCACGACGTGTGTGTTGGCGTGATGCACGGCCTTCAGATTGCCCGGACGCGTCACAATCGAGCGAATCCAGGTTTCTTCGGGCAAGACGTGATCGAAAACGAAGAAGACGTATTGATCCTGCTTGCTGGCTTTGAGAGCGTAGGGCTGTTTCGGCGTAAGGACCAGATCGGGCTCGCCGAGCGACCATTCGTCCTTCCATCGAACCGGAGCGGGCAAATCTTTCGGATCGCCCTTCGGCGCGCCGCCATCGACCCATTTGACGACCGTCGCGATCTCCTCATCGGTCAGGCGCGGATCATTCAAATAACGGCCCACCGCGCCCGCCGCGTGGAAGGGAGGCATCTCGCGGCCGGCGACTTTTTCCTTGATCGCTCGCGCCCAAGGCCGAGACTCTTCGTAAGTCACGAGCGGCATCGGCGCCATCCCGCCCGCGCGGTGGCACTCCTCGCACCGCTTCTGAAAGATCAGCGCGACCTGCTTCGCGAACGTGACCGAATTTTTGTCCGAGGTGTTACTCGAAACAGTTCCAGGCAGATAAATCGCCAGGGCGAATGAACATGCGGCGGCAAGTACTATTAGCTTCTTCATCGTTATTTTCCTTTCCACTTGATGGCGCGATTATAAAGCCAAAGCCTGCGAGGCCAAAACGAGCCTGGGTACGCGCCGCTTCCAGCGCGCAGGCGTGGAAAGTAGCCCATCGGAAGACCCGAAGAGCGATTGGAGCTGGATGCCCAAGGTTATAATCGATAATCACTCAACGCCAGCGCACCGACATTGTCAGCGTCTGCTTTCGATCAATACGTCTTTCGCCGAGACTGCGCGCTGGAAGCGCGCGTACCCAAGGCACTTCCGACTTTATGCTCGATTTACAACTAAATAAAATAGAGACACTCTAGATTGCTATTGAGGGCGTCAAAACTATTTACGGAAAAATCTTTCGGACGGATAATCACCTGGCAGCCGTTTACTCCGACGCTGGGCGTGAATTCCCGGCGCAGATTCGCGATCAGAGGCGCCGGTTTCCGGACCGGCGCCTGAGATGACTCAGGTTCCCAAAACA
>DATEMG010000317.1:0-12537 GCA_035275805.1 Blastocatellia bacterium | reverse complement strand
TCGCAGCGCTCCCCGGACGCTCTCGGCTCCGGCGGTCTCGCCCGCGTGAGGGACGGAGGGAAGCCCGGAGGCGCGCGCGCGGTCGAAAGCCTCTTGGAAGAGTTCCGCCGGATGTCCGGCTTCCATCCCGCCCAAACCGATCGCCACGACGCCGTTCCCAATCCCGCTGATCGCCCAATCGGCCACGGTCAGTCCGTGTTCGACCGGGCGCACGTTGCGGACGATGTCGAGAACCCAGCCTACGCTTATTTCCAACTCTCGCGCCGCCCACTCTCGCGCCCTTCCGAGCGCGGCGATCTGGTCTTCGAACGGGATGCGCCTGTTTGAGCTGTAATGCGTATAAGGCGTGAAGGTGACCTCGCTATGCAATATATGCTGCGCCGCCTGCCCGCGCAGGAATTCGCGCGCGATAAATTCGATGTCTTCCGGCGAGCGAATACATGCCGAGATCGTCAAATAGATTTCGACGAAGTGTGGGAAGTCTGTAAACTTGTACCATTTCCGCAAGCCGTCCGCCGTTGTCGCGGGCAGCGTCACGCCCCCGCGTTCGGCGAGCAGAAGCAGGGTCTCGGGCTGGATTGAGCCTTCCAGGTGAACGTGCAGTTCGACCTTCGGCATGCGGCGAATGAATGTGTCGAGGGGCATAGGGTCACAAATATTTGACGAACATCACCTCGTTGCGCCGTTCATTGTAGACCAACTCGTCAACCAGTTGGTCGGCCATCAGGATGCCGAAGCCGCCCGCGCGTAAACCCTTTTCGTCGCGCACCGAGACGTGGCGAAATGGGTCACCAGCCGGGTTGTTGACCGCCGCGTGTTCAAGCGAGCTTGGGTCGAAGCCTTCGCCCGGATCTTTGATCCAGTAGATGATCGCGCGTTTGAGCAGTACGCAGATGACTTCGACGTATTTCGTCGGATCGAGTTTGCCGCCGTGTTCGATGGCGTTGTTGAGCATCTCGCGGAAGGCGTAAGCGATGGCTTCGCGCGTGTCTTCGGGCAGATCGGCTTTGAGCTGTGTGAGCAATTTTTGCAGAATCGGGACGGCGGCCAGGTCGCAGGGCACGCGCAACTGTACCCAATGCGGCTCCGCCGAAATAACTTCGATTTTGAGCGTCGAATGTTCGTCGATCGCGGATCTGACAGCCGCGCGGATGTCAGATCCGCTGAACGGCTTGACCAGGAAATCGCAAACTTTTTGACGCAGCGCGCCGAGCACTGCTTCGGGCGTCCCGACGGCGGTGATCATTATTGCTTTAAGTTCGGGCCGCCTGTCGCGCGCCTGTTCCAAAAATTCGAGCCCATCCATTCCAGGCATCAAGTAATCGATGATCGCGAGGTCGATCGTTTCTCGCGCCAGCAACTCCATTCCCATCCCGCCGTCGGTCGCGTGCAACAACGCATGACCTTCTCTTGCAAGCGCGCATTCGATCACCTGGTGTAAAGCCGGATCATCGTCAACTACGAGGACCTTGCCCATTGGCCACCTCTCGAATTCAAGCGTTTCATAAACCTGAATCAAACTCTCACAATCGCGATTATTATGCATTTAGCCTCTCCGTTTGGCCAGCGAGGGGAATCTGGCGATAATGGGGGCCTCGGCGCCCGCATTGCATATTACGATGCGATCACGAAATCCGTTCTCGCCGCAACGGCGTCACGGTGTAAAGACCGGGAGACGGGAATGGGGAATAGGAAGTGGGGACTAAGGAATTTATTTCTTCCTATTCCCCACTCCCTACTCCCCACTCTCCATTCTTAATTGAATTTATGACAGACAAACGAAAAACATTTCTGATCGAACCACCTGCAGCGGCGCTGCCGGCATCGCTGATGTTTCTTCGCCACGCGCGTTTCCGGTTGCTCGAAGACTATTTTGTCAAAATCGTCGCGGCGATTGACGCGTTGGACGACGAACAGGTCTGGCGTCGTCCGAACGAATCGAGCAATGGCGTCGGCAACCTGCTCCTGCATATGTCGGGGAATGTCCGCCAGTGGATCGTCTCGGGCGTCGGCGGCGCCGAGGACAGGCGCGACCGGGCGAGCGAATTCGCCGCGCGCGATTCAGTGAGCAAGGCTGAATTGATAGATCTGTTAAAGACGACGCTCGACGAGGCGGATGCGGTTCTGGCCGAAATCGAAGGCGAATGCGCCGGGGCGAATTCCGACGAGCCTTTACAGCGGGTATGTACGGCGCAAGCCTACGGCGTGACGGTCTTCGACGCGATCTTCCACGTCGTAGAGCATTTCAGTTATCACACGGGGCAGATAATTTTCGCCGCCAAATGGCTGGCCGAAGGGCGAGTGGGCTTTTACGACGACAGGCGTTTGAATCTTGAAAAATAGTATTTACTCAGGCGCCGCCGCTCGCGCGGCGAGGAGAAGCTCCTGCGGTTACGTCGGCGCCGAAGGCTATGCGACAGCCATCATCGAGAGACACCCTTGCCTTAGCCAGATCGATCGCGTACAGTTACCGACTTGCTCCCGTAGCTCAGAGGATAGAGCATCTGCCTTCAAACATAGGAGCCTGCGTGGAGAATAGTAATCTGCGCAGTGGAGGGCGCTGTATCGGTGAAACTCTAAAGGAGCTTTCCCGCTCCCATGACAACACCGAGGAAACCTCGATCACATCGGGGGATCCCTAGAGGCCATACGCGCCCAGGCTGAAACGCCTAAGATATGGTCCAGACCACAACTCATCACGGGGCCAGGGAAACCTGGAGTGGTAGGCTAAGCAGAGGGTCGCAGGTTCGAGTCCTGCCGGGAGTATCGTAGAAAAAGAGCGGCGCCGGGCATCACAACGATGCCCGTTCTGCTTTACCGCCTCATCAATACGCAATCACTGAAAACACGGTCAACGAACTGAAGATATTTGATGCGATTCATCATTCACGGAGCGGGATCTATCGGCAGCCTCATCGGCGGACGTTTGGCCGAAAGCGGGGCGGAGGCGGTTCTGATCGCCAGACACGCTCACGCAGCCGCCGTAAACCGCTGCGGACTCCTTATTAAATCGCGCGCCGGCGATCGCGTGGTCAAAGCCTTGAGCGCGGTCACTCATCCGCGCGAGATCACGCCAAGCATCGGCGACGTCGTCATCCTCACAGTCAAATCTTCGCAGACCGCCGCCTCGATTCAAGCGCTGCGCGAAACCTTCCCAGAAGAAACTCCGGTCGTTTGCATGCAGAACGGCGTGCGCAACGAAGAGGTAGCCGCAGGGAGATTTCTACGCGTTTACGGCGGAATGCTTGGGATCAGCGCGACCTTTCTGGCCCCCGGCGTGGTCGCCCACACTCGCGGCGAATTGCTTTCAATCGGCAATTACCCGCTCGGCCGCGACGACACTGTGGCGCAAATCGCCGCGCGGCTTGAAAGCGCAGGATTCAGGACGACGACGCACGAATCGATCATGGCAGTCAAGTGGAGCAAGCTGATTCTGAATCTGAACAACGCCACCCTCGCCATTATTGATAAACATCTGCAACTCGGCCTGATCACGCCCGCGGTCAGCAAATTCATGGCCGACGTTGAGGAAGAGGGGCTGCGCGCGCTCGGCGTAGCGGGTATTTCGCTCGAAGACCCGAACAATCCATTCGATCCGAAGAGAAATCTGGCCGAATTGCGGAACGTTGTTGAAGACCAGGATAAGATTTGCGCTGAGGCCAATTCGCCGGTGGAATTCCGCACCTACCCTTCCACATGGGTGGACCTGAAATCGAAGCGCGGCGAGACCGAGTCGGGATATTTCAACGGAGAGATCATTCTGCTGGGCGAAAAATACGGCTTCCCCACCCCTTATAATTCCACTCTGTATATCATTGTCGAAACGATGGCGGCCAAGCGCGCCCAGTCGGGACTTTACACCATCGAAGAACTTGCCAATCTGGTCGAAAAGAGACGGCAGGAATTCGGCTAGCGTTGATAGCCAATGGTCATTCGGCGCCTAGATTCCGAGTCGCCTCCATCAAATACTTTTCCTCGCCCGGCGCGACGGTTCGTAAATCCAGAACGACTTGACCTTCGGCTATGCGAACGATGACTGGCGGGTGGTTGTTACGCAACCTCTTTTCGATCTCGTCGGCGCCCATACGCTCGCTGGAGACGCCGATCAAGGTCGTCGGTAGTTGCGTTTCGGGGGCCGAGCCGCCCCCCACTACCGAGGCGCCGTCTATAAGTGTGAAACGCATTTGCGGTTTCATCTCCGGAGCGCTTATTGAGCGGGCGCGGCGGACGAAGGCGCGGGCGCGGCGCGTGATAGCCTCTTTGGTCGCGCTGAGCGCGGCGAGGGCCGGTATCTCTTCGATCGCGCGCCCGCTCAGATAAGAGTCCACCGTCGCTTCGAGCGCCGCGTAGGTCAGCTTGTCGACGCGCAGCGCCCGCATCAGCGGATTAGACTTGACGCGTTTGATCGCCTCGGCTTTGCCAAGAATAATCCCGGCCTGCGGGCCCCCCAACATTTTGTCGCCGCTGAAACTCACCACCGAACATCCGACATCGCGTAGGGCGCTGATCGAATGCGCGACCGTCGGTTCGTCGTGAACGCCGATCCGATTCAGATCGACAAGGCAGCCGCTCCCCAGGTCTTCAAACATCGGCAATTCGCGTTCGCGCGCAAGGTTGGCGAGGTCTTCGAGCGCCGGCTTCTCGGTGAAGCCGACGATGCGGTAATTCGACGGGTGCGCGCGGAGGATGACGCGAGTGTTTTCGTTGATGGCTTTCTCATAATCGCCCAGACGGGTGCGATTGGTCGTCCCGACTTCGCGGATGCGCGCGCCGGATTTCACTATCACGTCGGGGATGCGGAACGAGCCGCCGATCTCAATCAGTTCGCCGCGCGAGACCAAAACCTCGCCGCCTTCGGCCAACGTGTTGAGCGTGATCAACACCGCCGCCGCGCAGTTGTTGACCACGGCGGCGGCTTCGCAGCCGGTCAATTCGCGCAACATCGCCTCAAGTCCTGATCCGCGCTTTCCACGCCGCCCAGTCTCCAAATCGTATTCGAGGTTGCAGTAGCCTGCGGCTTCGTTGACGGCATCGATGGCGCGACGGCTCAATGGCGCGCGGCCCAGGTTCGTGTGCAGCGTGACCCCGGTCGCATTGATCACGCGTTGCGTATGCGATTGCCGCCGCAGTTCGAACTTCATGTTCAAACGCCGCTCGATCTCTCCGGCGAGCTTCTCGGAATTGGCTTGGACCGCCGCCGCGCCGTTGGCGTTGACAACCTCCTGTCTGATCTCGGCGAGGACTTCGCGCAAACGGTCGCGCACCGCGTCACGACCGGCAGTCACAATCAAATCTCGCAACCCGTCGCGGCGCAGCAACTGGTCAATCGAAGGCAGATGACGTAAGACGTTTTCCGACATATCGGGAATATCATTTTAATAAACGAAGTGCGCGCATAAATCAGAGTTGACCTTCATTTAAACCCGGCCAACACCTCCGAAGTCGCTTCGAGCGCACGGTCATGAATCGTCCCGTTCGTGGCCACGATGCCGTGCAGATTGCGAATTTCGGGTATGTTATATCCCAGAGACTCGCCGTTCCAATCGGTGACCACGCCGCCCGCCTCGCGCAGGATGGCTTCGGGGGCGCAGGTGTCCCATTGGCTGGTGCGCGAGCTGGTGTTGATGTAGAGGTGCGCGCGGCCTTCGGCGATCAGCCCGAATTTCAGCCCCACGCTGCCGTGTTGAATGTATTTATGCACGCCCAGCTTTTCGCGGATGCTATAAACTTTCTGGCTGGGGTGCGAACGGCTCATCGCCATGACAATCTGCGAAGGGTCGCTTACTGGCTCGACGCGCAATCGCTTTGTCGACCATTTCTCCTCGACGAACGCTCCCGCGCCGGGCGCGGCGTAATACATCCGGTCCGCCGACGGGTTATAAACCACGCCTAGCTTCGCTTCGCCTTCGATCGCCAATCCGATCATCACGGCGAATTCGCCTATGCGTTCAATGAACTGCTTGGTGCCGTCCATCGGGTCGACCATCCAGACGCGGTCTTTAGCCAATCGCGCCCGGTCGTCAGGGATTTCTTCGGACAGGACGGCGTCGCCGGGGAAGCGGCGGCTCAACTCATTCGCCAGCATTTCATTCGCGGCGTGATCCGCCGCCGTCACCGGATCGTCGCGCCCTTTCCATTGCACCTTAGTCTCCCCCGCGTAAAACTCGAGCAGGATCCGACCCGCCTCCCGCGCCAGCTCCCTGGCGACTTCCAATTCTTTTTCCATAGCCTGTCTCTCTTTCATTCGATTTGAGAACTAGCTTACACCAAAATTGACAAGCCTGCCGCCGATTTCTATACTCGCGCCGTCTTTAAAACAGCGCGTGTCAACCAATAATCAGCGGGCGAGCGATGAGAATTTACGACGTCACAGTTACGATCTCGAACGACCTTCCTGTCTATCCCGGCGATCCTCCGATTCATATCGAACGAACGCAATCGCTCGAAAATGGCGATGTCGCGCGAGTCTCGCACATGAGCTTCAGCACCCACATAGGCACACACGTCGACCCGCCTTATCATTTTATAAAGGACGGCGTCGCGCTCGACCGGGCGCCGCTTGAAGTTTTCATCGGCCCGGCCCGCGTCGTTGACGTCGGCGACGCCGCCTCAATCGACGCCGCGCTGCTTTCGACTTTCGATCTAGACGGCGCTACGCGCGTGCTCTTCAAGACGCGCAACTCGCGGCTCTGGCGCGAGACGAACGAGTTTCAAAAAGATTTCGTCTACCTGGAAACCGAGGCCGCCGAAGCTCTGGTCGCGCGCGGCGTGAAGTTGGTCGGCATCGATTACCTTTCCGTCGAGAAGTTCGGATTCGACAAGCCGACCACGCACTGGGCGCTGCTGGGAAATGACGTTTACATCGTCGAGGGATTGGACCTGAGCGCGGTCGCGCCAGGCGATTACGAGTTGATCTGCCTGCCGCTGAAGATCAAGGACGGCGACGGCGGCCCGGCGCGCGTCGTCTTGCGGGATTTGAATTGAATCCATCTGTTCACGGTGTTCGTCACACAAACTAACGAAGGAGTCCAATATGGCCGCTCATCTCGACTTGTACATCAAGAATTGGAATCGCATTCACCAACAGACGAAAAGGATCATTGCCGCTGCGCCGAACGACAAATACGACTGGAAGCCATGTGAATCGGCGATGTCGCTCGGCGAGTTGGTGAACCATCCTTGGATTTCCGAATGGGGGCTTATCGAAGCCGCGTTGACCGGTTCATTCCCTAAAGAGTGGCCGACGCCGCTCAGCGATACAGCCTCGGTGCTCGCCTCTTTCGACAAAACGCATGAAGAGGCGGTGGCGAAAGTCATGACGTTGACGCCGGAAAAACTCACAGAAGATATCGCGCCGTTCAGCCCCGAGAGCCCTCTGGCGCGGAAGGCCTTACTGGACATGATCCTTGAACACGAAATCCACCACCGCGGCCAGCTATACACCTATTTGCGCATAGCCGGCTGCGAAATCCCCCCGCTGTTTTCGGTGGAGACCATTCAAGAATTCGACGTCGGCCGTTAGATTAAAACAAGAGCGCGCCGCAACCATCAATCGAGGTTCAAAAAGCGATGGCGCAACGGGAAAAACCTATCGCGAACGTCATCAAAGGCCGACCGCAGGATGAGCCGAGTTTCCGCGAGCGCGTCTACGAACTCGTACTGCGAATTCCGGCCGGGCGGGTGATGAGCTACGGACAGGTCGCTCGCGTCCTGGGCGCGGGCTATGACGCTCGGGCCATAGGCAACGTCATGCACGCGACGCCCGACGACGGACGCGGTATCCCCTGGCATCGCGTGATCAACGCCCAGGGCGGATGTTCGACCGCCGGGTTGACTGTGCCGCCAGACCTGCAACAGCGGTTGCTTGAAGCCGAGGGCGTCGTCTTCAATGACAAAGGCCGCTGCGAGATCGGGAAATATTTGTGGGCGCCGCCGGAATACGAAGAAGAGACGAAGAGAGAGAATGAAAATCAGGGCGACCTGTTTTCATAGCCCTCACGGAGCGCCGTTCAAACACCGGATGACAATTCATATGAATCGCATTTCGGTCATCGGGACAAGCAGCCCAGGAACAACGAGGCGCGCAGACCGTCAGATTGCATTCGCCGAAGGAGGCGGATCGATGGCTCACGCGACTGGCGCCCGCCAGCGATTAAAATATGGATAATGAGATTAACGTACAAAGACCATATCCCGTAGCGCCGCCGCGTTATTCGGTCGCGAATCACATGGTCACGACTGCGTTCGAATTGCCGGGCTTCCGCGTCGTGCGCAATCTCGGGGTCGTGCGAGGCATCACGGTGCGTTCGCGCTCTGTCTTCGGCACGATCGGCGGAACCCTGCAAACGTTGGCGGGCGGCAACATCACGCTCTTCACGCAGCTTTGCGAGAAGGCGCGTGGCGAGGCTTTTGAAATCATGATCCAGCACGCTTCCGAGATCGGGGCGAACGCCATCATCGGCGCCCGTTACGACGCCAACGAGCTGATGAGCGGCGTCACCGAAGTGCTGGCTTATGGAACGGCGGTGGTCGTCGAGCCGCTTGATGGGGCGAGCTACCGAAGTTAATAAGCGTTTCCAGGAGGCGCAGCCATGAAAAAACAGATATTGGCGATCCCGCGTAGCGCCGCGCCCGTCGCCTGCTTCGTCATCCTCCTACTCGCGCAAAATCAGGACCTGTCAGCGCAGCGCGCGAAGCGGAAAGACAAAACGCGAATATACACAATCGACCTTTCACAAAGCCGCGTCACTGCGACCCTCACGCAGGAGGGATTCATCGCCAGGCGATACCCGACTCACCGCGTCGAAGTCAAAAACTTCACTGGCAAGATCGAAGCGCCGGAGAGGGACGAGACTCGGATCGCCGTCGAAGTAGAGGCGGAAACGAAATCGCTCACCAACGCCGACGAGGGCATGACCGAGTTCGAGCGCAGAGAGTTTCATAATGTTTTGAATAACTCGGTTCTCGAATCTGACAAATTCCCCATGATTAAATTCGTCTCCGTTTCGGTGAGTGACGCGCGCAAATCGGGCGAGACTCTCTCATTCACGCTCAACGGCGACCTCACCATGCGCGACGCGACGAAGCGGGTATCATTTCCCGTCACTGTCACGATCTCGAAAGACCAGCTCCGCGCGACCGGCGACGCCGAATTGAAGCAGACCGATTTTGGAATAAAGCCTTATTCAGGCAAACTGGGAATGATCAGGATCGGCGATGAGGTGAAGATAAGCTTTGCAATCGTGGCGAAATCGCCATAGCGGTAAGGAGGAAATGATGAAGGCGCGACGTGTATTTCCGTTGTTGTTATTAGCCGTCTTCGCGTTCGGACAATCCAGAGCGCGAACTTACACACTCGTCCCGGCGGAGAGCAGCTTCTGGGTGTTCGTGGGCAAGTCAGGTCTTTTCAGCGCGCTCGCGCACGACCATGAGATCGGCGTGAAATCGTTTAGCGGGCGAATCGTCGTTCCCGCAGCCGGGGCCAGTGGCGGATCGCTGGATCTGGAAGTTGACGCGGCGTCCCTGGTTGTGTTGGATAAGAAGCCGAGCGAGGAAGATAAAAAGAAGATTTTCAATTCAATGCACAACGAGGTGCTGGAATCGGCGAAGTATCAGAAGATCACATTCAAATCGGTTTCGGTCAGCGACGTGAAACAGACGGGCAATGACGCGTACAGCTTCGTCGTGAACGGCGACCTGACACTGCGCGGCGTGACGAAGCGAATCGCGGTTCTGGTCGCGGCGACCGTCACGCCGCAAGAGCTCCGCGCCACCGGCAAGTACACGCTCAAACAGACCGACTACGGCATCAAGCCCTATTCGGCGGCCGGCGGTACAATAAAGGTGAAGGATGATGTCGTGATCAACTTCAATATCGTAGCGAAATCGTAGCGAAAGGTTTTTAGACAGGATTTACAGGATTTTTCAGGATATTTCTCTGGATTGGAAGATAAGATGGACGACGATGCTATTACCGAAATAATCATAGGGTGCGCGTTCGAAGCACATAACAAGCTTGGATCAGGCTTCCTAGAGAAAGTATACGAGAACGCGCTCTGTATCGAGCTGAAAAAAAAGGGGCTGAAAGTTGAGCAGCAATCGTCAATCAAGGTCTGGTACGAAGGTCAGGTTATTGGCTATTACGCCGCCGATCTCTGGGTCGAAGATCGGATTATTGTCGAATTGAAAGCAGTTCAATCCCTGACTAAAGAGCATGAATTGCAAGTCGTCAATTACCTGACGGCAACAAAAGTTGATACAGGCTTACTTATCAACTTCGGCTCCTCTGTCCAAGTTAAGCGGAAATACCGAAAATACAAATTTCCACAATCCGAAAAATCAATCCTGAAAAATCCTGTAAATCCTGTCTAAATTCCCTTGACTGTATAGGAGTGCAAATGGCTCAAAGACTAAGCATTGAACCGCGGCAGATCATCGAAGTCCACAGTCCCGCGACGCTCGAAAAAATCGGCGAGGTCGAAGTCTCGTCGCCGCTCGACGTGCGCGCCGCCGCGCATTGCGCCCGCGAGGCCTATCGAGTGTGGGGCGCGACGGATTTCAAGAGCCGCGCCAAGGTTCTGCTCTCGGCGCGCGACCATTTGATCGCTTACAGCGAAGAATTGATCGAATTGATCTGCCGGGAGAACGGCAAACCTCGGCTCGAAGCCCTGGTCGAGATCACTTACGTCTGCGACGCGCTGACATTTTATTCAAAACGGGCGCGACGCTTTCTGCAATCCCATCGAGTGACGCCGCACCTGCTGCGTAACAAGAAGGTTACCGTGCATTACCAACCGCGCGGCGTCATCGGTTTGATCACGCCGTGGAATTTCCCGCTGATCCTGACCATCGGCGAAGCAGTTCCTGCGCTGGCGGCGGGCAATTCCGTCGTGATCAAACCGTCGGAATGGACACCGCTTATCGCGATGCGCGGCGCCGACATCCTGCGCGAAGCGGTCACGGCGGCCGGCGCGCCGCCGGACATTCTGCAAGTCGTCAACGGCTACGGCGAGACAGGGGGCGCGCTGGTTGACGAGGCCGATATGATCGCGTTCACCGGCAGCGCGCGCACTGGCAAGGCGGTCGCCGAGCGCGCGGCGAAGCGCCTGGTCCCGGTGAGTCTCGAACTCGGCGGCAAAGACCCGATGATCGTTTTGCGCGACGCCGACATCGAGCGCGCGGCAAACGCGGCGGTATGGGGGGCGTTCACCAATTCGGGCCAGGTCTGCATCTCGGTCGAACGCGTTTACGTCGAAGACGCCGTCGCCGATGAGTTCACTCGCCGCGTCGTCGAAAAGACTCGCGCGCTGCGTCAGGGCGCGGACGCGGGCGAAGTCGAGGCGCGCGTCGACGTCGGCGCGATGACTTTCCCGAAGCAGGTCGAGATCGTCGAGGACCACATTAACGACGCGAAGGCGCGCGGCGCCCAGATCCTCACCGGGGGCCGCCGCAACCCGAACCTCCCGGGGCGCTACTTCGAGCCGACGGTACTCGCGGGCGTCGACCACTCGATGAAGATCATGACCGAAGAAACCTTCGGCCCCGCGCTGCCGATTATGCGGGTAAGGGATGAAGAGGAGGCGCTGCGCCTGGCCAACGATTCGCGATACGGGTTGAACGCCAGCGTCTTCACGCGCGACAGGGCCAGGGGAGAAAAGATCGCCGCACAGGTCGAGGCGGGCGTCACCTGCGTCAACGACGTGATCGCGGGGTTCGCGGTAACCGATGCGCCTTCGGGCGGGTTGAAAGAGAGCGGCATCGGCAAGCGTCACGGCGCTGAAGGCATCCGGCGCTTCTGCCATCAACAGGTCATCGTCACCGACCGCTTCGGCATGAAGCGCGACCCATTCTGGTACCCATATAATGCAAAGACCGAGCGATTGATGCTACGATTGCTCGGCGCGATGTTTTCGACTCGACTCGGCGCAAAGCTGAAAGCGCTCCTCAGAAAATAGACAGGATTTACAAGATTAACAGGATTGATTTTCACCTCCTCATCTTGTTCATCTTGTAAATCCTGTCTATTTTTATTCTTCCTGGACGTCGCTCATTGTGATATGAACGACACTTTCGAAGAAAGACAGGATTTCAAGGATGTTCACTCATTTTTCCCGATCAATCGTCCTTATTCCTCTGGCGCTGGCCGTGATCTCGGCGGTCGCCATCGCCTGCGCGAGCCTGGGGCAATCGTCCCGCGACGTTTTGACTCGTCCCGCCCCGCCGGCCGACCATCGGCTCTCTTATGGCTCGAACGAATTTCAATTCGGCGACCTGCGGCTGCCCAAAGGCGAGGGGCGTCGCCCCGTCGCCATCATTATTCATGGCGGGTGTTGGATGTCGGAGTACGGCCTTTCGTATATGGGCCATCTGAGCGCGGCGCTGGCCGAAGCCGGCGTCGCGACCTGGAGCGTCGAATACCGCCGGGTCGGCAATCAGGGCGGGGGCTGGCCGGGCACTTTTGAAGACGTCGCGCGAGCCGCCGATCATCTGCGAAAGATTGCGAAGACCTACCCGCTCGACCTCAATCAGGTGATCGCC
>DATEMG010000316.1:0-8664 GCA_035275805.1 Blastocatellia bacterium | reverse complement strand
TGGGAGAGGCCATTGAGCAATTGAAGTGGTGTGTGCGCGCCGGACATCGTGAATCGGTGGCGCGCTACGCGCTCGGCGAGATAGACCTTGACTCCGGCGCCATTAACGGCGCGTTGGAGCAGTTGTCACAGTCAGTGCGTCTCGACCCGCGTGACTTGAAGGCGCGTACAGTGCTGGCCGTAGCCGAACGCCGCGCCGGGAAGCTCGATGCGGCGCTGGCTCGCATTGATGAAGTCGTGCGCGAGGCGCCGATCGATTACTTTGCCCTTCATGAACAGTACAACATTCTCAAAGCCCGAAAACTGGACGCCCAGGCTGAGCGCGTCTGGACCGAGTTATGGCGTTTGCTGGCGCGTGAACCTGACGCGCTGCTCGAATTAATATTTGACTATGCCGCGATCGGACGCGCGGAGGCGCAGACAGTAGCCGAAAAGGGATTCTACGAAATAACCCAGCGTCAAAAAAAGAGTCCCCATCCGATGTTGCTGTATCTGCTCAACTCATCCTCAAATCAAATGGCGGCGGCGGCGGCCAAAATTGATCCGGCTTATGTCTTTCCGAGCCGCGTCGAAGAAATCGCGGTTCTGCAAGAAACGCTCAAGGCGAATCCGACAGACGGGCGAGCGGCCTACTACCTCGGCGCCGCCCTCGCTTCGAAACTGCGTTTCAAAGAGGCGCTGGACGCCTGGCGCATCGCCGCGCAGTTCGATTCGAAGAACGCCGTTGGGCGCCGCAACTACGCGAGAGCCCTTGCGCTGGTCGAAGACAGAAAAGAGGAAGCGGCGGCGGCGCTGGAACACGCAATCGCGCTTGCGCCGGACGATCATCATCTCTATCTCGAACTCGATCAGTTACTCGCCGGGATGAAGCAGACGGAGCGCCGCGTCAAACTGCTCGAAGGCGCGCCGGAAAAGGCGCGCGCCCGCACGGCGTTGTTACAATCGCTGGCGGCGGCTTATGCGGACGCCGGGCGTTTCGCCGAAGCGGTCGGTCTGCTCGAGCGCCACACCTTCACCTCGGGCGAGGGAGAAGGAGCGGCGCTCGGCCTTTACCGCCGCGCGCATCTGGCCCTGGCCAAACAGCATCAGCAAGCGGGCCGCCACGTCGAAGCCGCCGACGCATTCATCAAAGCTACGGAGTATCCGGCCAACTTCGGCGTCGGCCGCCCGGCGCTGCAATCGCAGGCGCGCGAGTTTGTCGCGGCGGCTCTCGAATTCGAAGCCGCGGGCAGGCGTAATGAAGCCGAGAAGTGGCTCCGCCGCGCGGCCGAGGATGCGCTTAATTCTCCGACCCAGCCGGAGGAACCCTGGTCTGAGCATTATTACTACAAAGCCGTCGCGCTCGATCGTCTCGGTCGCAGGGACGAAGCGCGCGCGATTTACGAACGCCTGGCTCGGCTGAATGACGAACAGCGGATGCAATCCGCTGAGCCGACGCCGCCGCGAGGAGCGTTGCGTTTTCTGTTGGCTGGATGGGGATTGAAAGCTCTGGGAAGGAACGAAGAGGCGCGCGCGGCCTTCCAACGCGCTCTACAGCTTGATCCGACTAATGACCGCGCGCAGGCGGAGTTGGACCAACTGTCTCGTTAATCCTGTGAGGTAACCACAAAAGGCCCCTTTTACTTATTTACATTCTTTCAAAATCAAAAAGGAAAAAAGTGATGTCCGTAATGAAAAGTTTACTGATTATGTTTTTGCTGTCGCTCAATGGCGTCGCGCTGGCGCAGGCTCCGGCGCAAACAACTGCGCCGGGTCGTTGGCCCGAAAAGCAGGCCAAAGATTGGCATCAAAAGCAGCCGTGGCTAGTCGGGGCGAACTACATACCGGCCAATGCGATCAACGAGCTGGAGATGTGGCAGGCCGAGACTTTCGATCCGAAGACGATTGATAAAGAGCTGGGTTGGGCCGCGGGACTGGGGATGAACACGATGCGCGTCTTCCTGCACGACCTGCTCTGGAAGCAGGACGCCGAGGGGTTCAAGAAACGCATCGATCAATTCCTGCGGATCGCCGAGAAGCACAAGATCAAACCGATGCTGGTCCTCTTCGACTCCTGCTGGGACCCGTTCCCGCAGTTGGGCAAGCAGCGCGACCCGAAACCCGGCGTGCATAATTCCGGCTGGTTGCAAAGTCCGGGCGCCGAAGCCTTGCAAGACCCGGCGCAATATCCCCGCCTCGAAGCATATGTCAAAGGCGTGGTCGCGGCTTTCGCGAATGACAAGCGCATCCTCGCATGGGATGTGTGGAACGAGCCGGACAATCCAAACACGTCCAGTTACGGCAAGCTCGAACCGTCGAACAAGGTCGATCTCGTGCTGGCGCTGTTGCCCAAGGTCTTCGCGTGGGCGCGATCAGCGCGACCGCGACAGCCGCTGACCTGCGGCGTGTGGAAGGGCGACTGGTCGTCGGAGGAGAAAATGACGGCGATGGAGCGGGCGCAGATCGCCCTTTCCGACATCGTCTCGTTCCACAACTACAACGAGGCGGAAGAGTTCGAGAAGCGGGTGAAGTGGCTGCAACGCTACAACCGCCCGATCCTCTGCACCGAATACATGGCGCGAGGCAATAAGAGCACGTTTCAGGGAACGATGCCCGTCGCCAAGAAATACAAAGTGGCGGCTTACAACTGGGGCCTCGTCGTCGGCAAGACGCAGACCCATCTGCCATGGGATTCGTGGCAGAAACCTTACGTCGATCGTGAACCACCCATCTGGTTCCACGAGGTCTTCAAACAGGACGGCGCGCCCTACCGCGCCGAAGAGGTCGAACTGATTCGAGCGCTAACTGGCAAGGCGAAGACCGTCGGCGGCGCGCGATAAAAGAAATCATGAATACGCTTATCGAAACGCCCAACTAGCCGCCTCAGGCGGCTCAAAAGTCGTGAATCGAGGAGGACCAATCATGAAAGAAGGCGCCAAACGTTCGATTTTTCGCTGGATTCACATCATCATTAGCATTCCGATAATCGGTTATATTTATAGTCCGTTCGAAGAAATACCAAAGTATGCCCCCGCTGTTCGGTTTGTCTTCCTTCCTGTAATGGTCCTTTCGGGATTTTGGATGTGGAAAGGCCATGTTATTCGACGGCTTTTTTCAAAAAGATCGGCCTAGCAATACGCTGCAGCGGGCGGGGCAGTTTCGATGAAGATATAAGCTCACTTTATCTTGGAGTATCAATCGATGAATAGAAAGAATCCTAAGTTGGCGGCAGAACAACGTGAAGAACTACTCAGAGCATTGAAAGCGCGTTTTGAGAAAAACATGAACCGCCATAAAGGTCTTGAATGGGCTAAAGTACAAGCAAAGCTGGAAGCTAATACTGAAAAACTGTGGTCGCTCAATGAAATGGAACGAACTGGCGGTGAACCGGATGTTGTTGGTCATGATAAAAAGACGGGCGAATACGTTTTTTACGATTGCTCAGCGGAAAGTCCTAAAGGCCGCAGAAGTGTTTGTTACGACCTTGAGGCTCTGGAGTCAAGGAAAGAAAATAAACCGAAAAATAACGCTATTGATATGGCAGCGGCCATGGGCATTGAGCTTTTAACGGAAGAACAATATCGACAGTTGCAGAAACTTGGAAATTTCGATACGAAGTCGTCGAGCTGGGTGAAAACACCTTCTGATATTAGAAAACTCGGCGGCGCCCTCTATTGCGATCGCCGCTACGACCATGTCTTCGTCTATCACAACGGCGCCGAATCTTACTATGCAGCCAGGGCATTCCGCGGCTCGCTAAGGGTCTAAATTTCGCATAAACAGCGAAGTCGAGCGCTCCTTGTTACACGTTTCAGAAAACGAAGAATACGAAGGCTGCCCGATTGATTCGGGTCACCAATGTTGAGGAAATAGTTGAGAGAGGAACTATTTTTTGGAGGCGTCTAGAGCGCCGCATGATATTTAACCATTCGCTGTTGATAATAGCCTGTTAAATCCTTTGAGTTGATGTGCCCGTAAGGAAGAGAGCTGAAACGCCGCTCGCCATTCTGTCCAGGTATTTGAGTAGTGTATCGACCGTACACCACGCACCCGTAACCGATGGCCTCGTCTATAGTGGACCAGATAGTATAGACATATGAACCTTCATAATGAGAGGAAGCATTGATGTTCCGCAGAATCTGAGAGACGCCAAAAGGCCCCTGAAATCCGATCATGTATCCGGGATAGAATCCGTTAGTGTCGCCGCAGGCAGGCGTCGTCGGGCCGCTTAAATAGCAGTTTACCAACCCTCTGTTGCTACCGGCGATTCCGACGAAGGTATCGATGACGCCGGTCAGGGGAGGGCCTAAATCGTAGTCTCCGCCATCCATAAGGTCAGAGGCCGCCCCGCCCAAAATCGCCTTTCTCGCCAAAGTCACGCCCATTGAATGCGCAATCACATCAACCTTCGCGGCTCCCGTATAAGCCTTGACAGCCTGTATGAAAGCCCTGATTTTTGTGAGATATACTTTCGAGTGGTACTGATAGATCGACAAAGCCGGATCGGCTGGCCCCCACGTAGTCGCATACAGCTCTGAAGTTTTGTACCCCTGGGATAGAAAGAAGTTGATTGAGGCGGTCCATCCGGTGAAAGGGGCGCCAGTCCCGAGCGCGCTGTCAGAATTGCCATGAATGAAGATGACAGGCTGGTTGACCACAGCGTCGGAATCGTTCTGTCTACCGCCATAGCTTCCTCCCGGCGCATCGTCTCGCGCAAAGTTGTAGCCCGAGTATCCGTTCGCCGCTAGCCAATTTCTGAAATGCGGCGTCAGGCCGGCGTCGTTCTGCAGAGGCGACCTGTTCGCAGGTTTAGGCGTGGTACTGCCAATCGAGTCGTTGCTCGAATGTAGCGTTGATTTGTGATTCTGGCGTATCCCTGTTGATCCGCCGGCGCTGCCAATGAGCAGGAGGATGATGAGAAACGCATTTGCCAATCGGTTGCCCCGCCGATTGAAATCTCGAAAGCTGAGGCGGCGTTGCTCAAAGATCACTGCGATATGATCGGGCCGATAGCGAGAGTGTCTAATGGGAAGCAAATCAATATTCATCGCATACCTCATTGGCTTTGTGAAACTGGGCCATTGCGCTTTAGCCCGCCTCTCTAGAGAAGAGTCTGGCGCTTTAAGCTACGCTTCATTTCGGCGAACAACGTCGGGCAAAGTCATCTATCAAATCCGCAACCCTCGATGCCCCGCGATCCCCCAATGTAATGGTGTAATGAGTGGCGCCGGGGATGACCTGTTCCTCAATCTCGGGCAAGCAGTCCCTAATCTGCTTTACGACTGAATCTGGAAAGAGCGGAGGTTGCCCAGGCGCAAAACCGGCTTCAGCGCGGACGAGCAGTGCGGGAACGCGTACCTCGCAGAGTCGAGCCCTAATCTCAGCCTTGCGGGCCCCCTCTGCAAGGTCTGCCCGCACCGCCTTCTCCGACGCCTTTGGTTGCATCCTTGGCGGCTCCCCACCAAGCTCGTAGTCAAGGAACGCCTCCACCCAAGGTCCCCAATCAATTGAAGGGAAATGCGGTTGGCTCCGCCAGAACTCGCGGTAAAATTCCCGTGACGGGTAATATTGACGGAGTTGCGTAATACGCTGTTCGAGCAATTTATCGAGCGCCTGCTCGGGATCAACGCCGATAGGGAGGTCAGGAACGTAGCCGCCGTCGATCATAATCAATCCCGCGACGAGTTCGGGCGCTTCCACCGCCAATGCTGTCGCGACAAAGGCGCCCATTGAGTGTCCCGCGATGATAC
This sequence comes from Blastocatellia bacterium, assembly GCA_035275805.1. Classification (GTDB taxonomy): domain Bacteria; phylum Acidobacteriota; class Blastocatellia; order RBC074; family RBC074; genus JAJVID01. Next base: position 2,936 of record DATEMG010000316.1, on the reverse strand, counting down.
TTGGGCCGAGCCCGAGCGCCCGCATCGCCGCGGCTACATCGCGGGCATGCTGTGTCATGCCGTATGGGCCGTCCGGTTTCTCGGAGTCGCCGCGACCACGCAGGTCAACAGCGAAGAGAGACCGCCGTCCAGCCAGACGATCGCCGATGCCGGCAAAGGCGAGATAGGAAGCAGTCAAGCCATGAATTCCCACGACCGGCGCGCCACACCCCGGCCAGTAGCCGAAAGCAAGTTCGACGCCGTCGCCTGACACACGCCCTCGCGCTTCACTGGTTACCTTAAAAGAGACTTGCTGTTTGCAACTCAGAATCACTGTGTTCCTCCTTCGATATTGGGCAAGACGGGTTGGTAACCTGTTTCGCGATCAGTAATTGAATTTCAGCGCGAACTGAATTAGTCGCGGGTTGTTGGTCGCCGAAATGATACGCCCGAAGGATCCCGGGTTGACGATGTTTCCGTTCGCGTCAAGGCTCCCGCCGGAGGCAAGGACCGCGTTCAGGTCGCTGATAGGGTTGGCAAGGTTGACCTGGTTGAAGAGATTGAAGAATTCAGCGCGGAATTCGACATTCTTCGACTCGCTGACGTGGAAGCGTTTGATGACCGAAAAGTCGGTGTTCTTCTGCCGAGGTCCGCGCAGTATATTGCGACCGACGGCGCCGATGTCGGTCCCGACCGCTCCGGCGATGGCTGCGCCACCCGAACTGGGGATCGGTTGATTGGCCAACACCACCGGACGGGCGAAGGCGAAGGGGTTGAAAAAGTATCCGCTGGGCGCATTGCTGTTCGCAGTCTCGCGCGCGGCGCCCAAAGCGAAGTTTGGCCGCGCCAGCGCAGCGCCGCCGCCGGACAACCCGTAAAACGAGCCTGCGCCAGTGTCCACAATGTCAATCGGCAAACCGGACATAATGGTCACAATTCCCCCGATCTGCCAGCCGTCGAAGATGAGCTTACCGGCGGTCGAGTCCTTAACAAAACCGGGCAACGGCAGTTCCCAGAATCCGCTCAGAATAAAACGATGCGTGCGGTCGAAATCCGAGACGCCGCGATTGGCGCGGTTGTCGAGCTGATTGCCGATGATGGCGCTGGTTTCTCCCACCGCTCCGGTGTTGACCAACCCCGTCGTTCCAGCGCCGCCTCCCTGGCCCGATGCGTTATCAATCGATTTGGCCCAGGTGTAAGAGGCGAGGAACTGCGCCCCACGCGACAATCGCCTGGTCACGCTCGTCTGCAATGAGTTGTAACTCGATTGTCCGGTTGACTGGTTCTGGAAGAAGTTATTGACCCCGACGCCCTGGAAAGGCGCGCGGAGCAAAGCGTTCGCGGGCGTGTTGGCCGTGATCGACGTTCCGAGCACATCGTTTGTAATCGGATTCTGCGGCGTAGCGAGCCTCGCCTGGTTGATCCCGACCTGTCGGAACAGGTTCAGCCCGCGCGTGCCGACGTAGCCGACTTCGAGGAGCAGGTCCTTGGTCAACTCGTATTGAACGTTGGCGTTGTACTGATGCAAATAAGGCGTGCGGAGGTTGCGGTCAAACAATGTTCCCGACAGCGCCACGCCCGGCACGAGCGTCGGGAACTGGCTCGGCGCCGGGGCCGCGAAGAACGGGTCTTCAAAAGGCGCGCCAACTCTCGCGCCGAAGACGTAGGTCGGCGGCGCGATCACGTTGAGCGTGATGTACTGGAACGAGGTGCGCGAATAGTAGATCCCGTAACCACCGCGCAAGACCAGCCGCCCCAAATCGAACGGCGAGTAGGCAAACCCGATGCGCGGCGCGAAGTTGTTCGGGTCAACGCTGTCGACTACGCGTTTGCCCACGTTCGGGATGTCTGGCGAATCGAACTGTTGAATTACGTTGCCCGCCTGAACGTAACCGCCGATCGGCGGGCCGATCGGAACGCCGCCGACCGCCAACGGGCGCGGTTTATAGAGCGCCGGGTCGAACGTCGCCAGCCGTCCTCGCGTGTCGTACGGCGGAAGATCAAGCTCATAACGCAGGCCGAAGTTGAGCGTCAGTTTCGGCGAAATCTTCCAATCATCCTGCGCGAAAAAGTTGTAATCCGTCGCGCGCAGGCTGCGGTCTCCGACGCCGCTGCCGAAGACCGAAACAAACGTATTGCCGGTCAGGAAGCTGTTGAAGTTCAGAAAATCGATCTGGCCGCGCGTGAAGAAATTGAGCGAGTAGTTGTTCTCGTTGTAGCGAACCTCGGCGCCCATGCGAATCGTGTGTTTTCCTTTGGTGATCGAGAGCGAGTCGTAGAAGGTCGTCGAAGGCGCGGTAGCCAGCACGTCGATCGTCGGCGATGTGCCGAAGGTGATTCCGCCCGCCGCCGCCGCGATGCGAATCCATCCGAGTCCTGGGAAAACGTCAGCGTTCGCGCGCCTGATCCCAACGTCGGCGTCGTTGACCGGCTGCTGCGGGAACGCGTCCACGCGCAGGAAGCTGTAACCTGCGCGCGCCTCGTTGATCACGTTCGCGCTGAACACGCGCGTGTATTGCAACGTGGCGATCCGCCCGTTGTTCTCCTGAAAATTACCGAAGCCCGGAACATTCGGTCCGCCGCCGAGAAAGCTCGGCAGCGTCAACGTCTGCGGCGAGTTGAAGAAGAAGAATTTTCCGGAGAGCGTGTTCCTCTCGTTGACGCGCCAGTCGAGGTTGGCGTTGAACTGGTCTTCCCTGTAGCTCGAAGGCGTCGAGCCTGTGTAACGCCCGTTGGCCTGCGGCGTCGGGATCAGGAATTGGCCGTCGGCGCCTTTCGCGTTGAGCAGCGCCAGCGCGGCCGGGTGAATTCTGGTAGCCGGCTGGCCGGTCAGGAGCGTCGGCTTGAAAGTGTTGAGCAGGGTCTGCTCCGAACGGTCGCCGGTCAATCCGGGCGCGATCAGCACGTTCTGCGAAAGGCTGTTGAAGACAGAAGCGCCGTTGCGTTCGCGCGTGCCC